>WQUQ01000094.1 GCA_009782025.1 Desulfobulbus sp.
GCCCCGGCGTCATGCAATCGAGAATGCGGGCGTTGTAATTGGCATCCGTCACGCCATCCTGGCCGATCATCTCGTCATAGGTCGGCAGCGTGACCGGAATCTGTGGCGTCAGCTTCTCGCCGCCGACGACGGGACGAAACGCGCTCGCGCCCCGGCAGTCGCTGTTGTAGGCGAAGGAAAACGCCTCCTTGGCGAGCAGCGTGGCTTCGTTGCTGCGCCAGCCGGCGGTGGCCGAGCAGCGCGGCGCGGTGCCGATGATGTCGCCGAGCTTGTCGAAGCCAAGCTGGATATGCCGCGCCTGCGCCGCCTGCCCATAGCGATCGACGTGCATCTGCCAACTGTAATGATCCCAGGCGTGCAGGCCGACTTCGTGGCCGGCATCATGCGGCAGCCGCACGCAATCCTTCAGACGATCACCGATGACCGGGCCGGGCCAGGCCGTGCCGCGCAGCAGCACATCCCAGCCGTAGAGGCTCGCCGCCCTGGAGCGCAGCATCTTGGCGAAAAACGCCGGGCGCAACAGCCGCCAAAGATGACGGCCCATGTTGTCGGGGCCGACGCTCATGAAGAAGCTCGCCCGTACCGAATGCCGGGCAAACAGTTCGACCAGCGCCGGCACGCCGTCGCGCGTGCCGCGCAGAGTATCGACGTCGACGCGCAGGCCGACCGGCAGCGGTGATGGCAACTGCGGCGCGGCGACGCTCAACGCTTCGCTTCCGCTTCGGCCACGGCCGAGCGCAGGAAGAAATCGAGCGTGGTTTCGATGGTGCTGCGCAGCGGCACGCTGGGCTGCCAGCCGAGGTAACGCTTGGCGTTGCGGATGCTGGGCCGGCGGAACTGCACGTCCTGATAGCCGTTGCCGTAATAGGAACTGCTCTCGATGACCTTGAAGCCAGCGAAGGGCGGGAAGCGGTCGCGCAGCGGATGCTTGTTGAAGGCGTCGAGCAGCATCTCGGCCAGTTCGCGGATGCTCGCCTCGTTTTGCGGATTGCCGACGTTGATGATCTTGCCGTTGCAGGCGTCCTTGTCGTTCTCGATGATGCGGAACAGCGCGTCGATGCCGTCGGCGATGTCGGTGAAGCAGCGGCGCTGCTCGCCGCCGTCGATCAGGCGGATCGGCGTGCCTTCGACCAGATTCAGGATCAATTGCGTGATGGCGCGCGAACTGCCGATGCGCGCCGAATCCAGGCTGTCGAGGCGCGGCCCCATCCAGTTGAAGGGGCGGAAGAGCGTGAAGCGCAAACCGCGGTCGCCGTAGGCCCAGATGACGCGATCGAGCAACTGCTTGCTGGCGGAATAAATCCAGCGCTGCTTGTTGATCGGCCCCAGGACCAGCGACGAGTTGTCCTCGTCGAACTCATCCTCCTGGCACATGCCGTACACCTCGGAGGTTGAGGGGAAAATCACCCGTTTGTTGAAGCGCACGCAATCGCGGATGATTTTGAGGTTTTCCTCGAAATCAAGCTCGAACACGCGCAGCGGATTGCGCGTGTATTCGATCGGCGTTGCAATCGCCACCAGCGGCAGCACGATGTCGCACTTGCTGATGTGATATTCCAGCCATTCGCGGTGAATGGTGATGTCGCCTTCGAGAAAATGAAAATGCGGCTGGTCGAGCAGGCGCGCAATCGCCGTGTTGCTGCGATCCATGCCATACACTTCGTATTTGCCGCTGGCCAGCAGGCGCTCGGTCAGATGATTGCCGATGAAGCCATTGACGCCGAGGATCAGCAAGCGCTGACGGCGCGGCGCGGGCATCGCCATCGCGCCCAGCCGAATGCCATCGACCAGATTGATTTCACGCGCCAGTTGCGGGCCGGACTGGCAGATGCCGCCGTCGATCTGGCCGACGCGGATGACCAGCGCGCCCTGCCCGCAGGCCACGGTCAAGGGCTGCGTCGACAGGATGGTGCCGGGCGTCTGCGGCGTCGGCGTCGCCACGACATCGGCCTCCCAGACGATGAGCTTGCGGCTGCCGGCATAGGAAAACGCGCCGGGGAAAGGCTGGGCGACAGCGCGCACCAGATTGCGCACCGCCGTGGCGGAAAGGCTCCAGTCGATCGCGCCATCCTCCGGGCGGCGGCGGCCGCAATAACTGCCCTGGGCAAGATCCTGCGCCTTCTTCGGCGCCTTGCCGGCGGCGATGGCGGGCAGGCATTCGGCCAGCAACTGCCGCGCCGCCGCCACCTGCTTGTCATGCACCTGCTGCACGTAATCGTCCGGCTCGATGCGAACCTCAACCTGACCGACGATGTCGCCGGCATCGGCGCGCGCCACCATGTGATGCAGCGTGACGCCGGTGACTTGCTCGCCATTCAGCATCGCCCAGTTCAGCGGCGAGCGGCCCCGATACTGCGGCAGCAGCGAGCCATGCAGATTGAACGCGCCCTTCTTCGCCTGCGCCAGAATGGAGGCCGGCAGCAACTCGCGGTAGTAGAACGAAAACATGAAATCCGGCGCCAGATCGGCGATCTGCTTCTGCCACAGCGGATGGTCGATGGCATCCGGCACGTAGGCCGGAATATCCAGCTCCGCGCACAACCGCGCCACCGATTCAAAGAAAATGTTCTCGTTCGGGTTGTCGCGGTGCGTGAATACGGCCACGATATCAAAGCCCGCCGCGCGCAACGCGCGAATGCCAATGCAGCCGAAATCGTGATAGGCGAACACGATGGTTTTCATGTGTGAAGTCTCTTGGTAGGTCGGGGAAGTCAAGCAGTGTACTACGCGGCGGCAAGCTGACAAAACGGCGGCGGAAAAATTGGGCGGGAAGGCGGGCAATGCCGCGCTCACTCCGCCGGTTTCTTCCCCAATTCCCGCAGCAGCGCCTTGACTTCGTCTTCCGACAACTCGTACACCCGCCCGCGTTTCAGGCGTGGGGGCAGGGCGAAGGGGCCGTAGCGGACGCGGATGAGGCGGCTCACCGTGCAGCCGACCGCTTCGAGCATGCGCCGGATTTCGCGGTTGCGGCCTTCAAAGAGGCTGACGCGGTACCAGTGGTTGGCGCCTTCGCCGCCGGCGTCGGCGAGGCTGGCGAAGTTGGCGGGGCCGTCTTCCAGTTCGATGCCGTCGAGCAACTGCTGCTGTGCTTCGTCGGGGAGGTCGCCCAGTACGCGCACGGCGTATTCGCGGACGAGTTGCGAGCTGGGGTGGGTCAGGCGGTTGGCGAGGTCGCCGGAGGTGGTGAACAGCAACAGGCCGGAGGTGTTGAAGTCGAGCCGGCCGACGGCGATCCAGCGGCCGCCGCGCATGCGCGGCAGGGCTGCGAATACCGAGGGGCGGCCCTGCGGGTCGTCGCGCGAAACGATTTCGCCTTCCGGCTTGTGGTACATCAGCACACGCGGCGGGCGGGCGCTGCCGGTGAAGCGGATGTTGATGAGCCGGCCGCCGATCTTGACCTTGTCGGTGGGCACGACGGATTGGCCGATGGTGGCGGTTTCGCCATTGACGCTGACCTTGCCGGCGGCGATCCATTCTTCCATTTCGCGCCGCGAGCCGATGCCGGCCTGGGCCAGCACCTTTTGCAGACGTTCCGGCTTGGCTTCAACCAGCGGCTTGCCGTTGCGGCCGATGGCGCCGCGATTGGCGCGTCCGGTCGGGGCGGGACCCTGACGGCGGCGCGGGGCGGGCCGCGCTTCGGTTTCTGCCGGCGCGGCGTGGGGCTGCGCGTCGCGTTCCGGCGGCGAGCGGAAAGGGGTGCGTTTATGGGTTTTCATGATTCATCGACTCCAGTGCCTGACTGATCTGTTCCAGCGGCGGCAATTCGCTCAAACCGCGCAGGCCCAGATCGTCGAGAAATTGTTGGGTGGTGGCCAGGAGCGCCGGCCGGCCGGGGGTGTCCTTGTGCCCGACGACATCGATCCAGCCGCGTTCTTCCAGCGTGCGGATGACGTTGGCGTTGACCGCGACGCCGCGGATTTCCTCGATGTCACCGCGCGTGACCGGCTGGCGGTAGGCGATGATGGCCAAGGTTTCGAGCACGGCGCGCGAGTATTTGGGCGGCTTTTCCGGGTTCAGGCGATCCAGATACGGCAGGTATTCGGCGCGGGTGCGAAAGCGCCAGCCGGAGGCCAACTGGATCAGTTCGGCGGGCCGCCCGGCCCATTCCTCGCGCAGTTCGTCGAGCAGCCGGCGCAGGGTGTCGGTCGACAGTTCTTCGTCGAACATTTTTTTCATGTCGTGCGGGGTCAGCGGCTCGCGGGCGGCGAGCAGCGCCGCCTCAAGAATTTTCCTGGCCTGGCTCGGTTCCACCGCTGTGCACTCGCAGGTAAATGGGTTGAAAGGCTTCGCTCTGGGTGAACTCGACCAGCTTTTCGCGGGCCAGTTCGAGCATCGCCAGAAAATGCACGACCAGCCCCGGCACGCCCATTTCGGCGGCGAACAGCGTCTCGAACTGGACGAAACCGCCATGTTCGCGCAGGGCGCGCAGGATGATGCCCATGTGCTCGCGCACCGACAGTTCCTCGCGGGCGATGGTGTGGTGTTTTTTCAGCCCGGCCTGACGGATGATGGCGAGCCAGGCGTCTTTCAGATCGTCAGCCGAGACTTCGGGCAGGCGAACGTGCAGCGATTTTTCGACCAGCGTCTCGACCCAGAAAAATTCGCGGCCGGCCTGCGGCTGCTCGTTCAGTTTCTGGCCGGCCAGCTTCATCTGCTCGTATTCCATCAGCCGGCGCACCAGTTCGGCGCGCGGATCTTCCGCCGTCTCGTCGCCGGCCAGCTTGGGGCGCGGCAGCAGCATGCGCGACTTGATCTCGATCAGCATGGCCGCCATCACCAGATAGTCGGCGGCCAGTTCGAGGTTACTGGCGCGCATGCTGTCGATGTAGTCGAGATACTGGCGGGTCAGGGGCGCCATCGGAATGTCGAGGATATCGACATTGGCCTTGCGGATCAGGTAGAGCAACAGGTCGAGCGGCCCCTCGAAGGCGTCGAGCATCACCGCCAGCGCGTCGGGCGGGATGTACAAGTCCTGCGGCAGTTGTTCCAGCGGCTGGCCGTAGATCAGCGCGACCGGCTCGAATAGCGGGACTTGCGGGGCGTCGGCGACGGTGTTCATGGGCGCGGGCGGCGGCCGTCAGCGGTGCGCCAGCTCCATCGCCGCGCGCACGTCGCGCATGGTTTCGCGCGCCAGTTCAATAAGCATAGGATGGGTAGAGCGTAGCGACAAGGCCGAAGGCCGCCGGACAGCCGCAGGCTGGTCCCGCGTAGCGGGATTCGGCAAGGCCGAACAAACCCATCAATATCTTTCACCAAAATCTCCATTTTCCTGATAGGGGTCGCCAGCCAATTCATTGTGTAAATACCCAACCTGGCGCATATAAAATCTTAGGCTGTGGTGTTTGTGATTATTGAAAATTGTGATGATGGGTTTCGCTGCGCTCTACCCATCCTTGCTGTTCAAAGAATGGCGGCATCGCTGAGTAGTCACTTCAACCGGCCGACGGCAAGTTTCAGCGCCTCGATGATGCCGTTTTCTTTTACTCCGTAAACCATCACAGCGATGGCCTGTTTCTGCACTTCGGCCTCGGCTGCATCATCGGAAACCCAGGCTTGCTTGCCGATGCCGTCCAGCTTGCGATACTTTTCTCCATAAGAAGGAAGGTGATAGTTTCCGGCTGGCATGATCTGTATGAGAATGGAGCCACTTCCATCAGGAATTTCCCAAAAGCATTTCTTGTCGGGACCGGGCTTGCCATCAGAGACCGCCTTGCCAAGAATCTTGCTTGCCTCCGCGCGGGTCAACAGATCGCAAGCTGGCGAAGTGGCGCCAGGTTCGGCGGCATAGCCGGGCATGGCAAAAAACGCCAGCAGCGCGGCCAGCGGCAAGGCGCGGCACGGGAACCGGCGGAAAAGACGGATGGGATGGTTCATGAGGGTTTTTCTCCAAGGTTGACTTACGGTTTTTAGAACGTGTTTACGATCTCTCAGCTCAACAAGCGTAGATGGGTAGAGCGTAGCGAAACCCATCAATTTTCCCATCAATATCTTTCACCAAAATCTCCATTTTCCTGATAGGGGTCGCCAGCCAATTCATTGTGTAAATACCCAACCTGACGCATATAAAATCTTAGGCTGTGGTGTCTGTGATTATTGAGAATTGTGATGATGGATTTCGCTGCGCTCTACCCATCCTTGCGGCTGTTTTCAGCCCAACCGTTGATGGCTGGACGTATTTCCGGTAACGCTATGTTTACACACGAACTTTCCAAAAACGACAGCCGCGCCAAATCGAGTGC
>WQUQ01000095.1 GCA_009782025.1 Desulfobulbus sp.
GCGACAACGTGGCGATGACGGTCAAGCTGATCGCCCCGATCGCCATGGAAGAAGGTCTGC
The DNA here is from genome assembly GCA_009782025.1 of Desulfobulbus sp. Classification (GTDB taxonomy): domain Bacteria; phylum Pseudomonadota; class Gammaproteobacteria; order Burkholderiales; family Rhodocyclaceae; genus Azonexus. The sequence continues at coordinate 61 of WQUQ01000095.1, forward strand.
GCTTCGCCATCCGCGAAGGCGGTCGCACCGTCGGCGCCGGCGTCGTGGCCAAGATCGTCGAGTAAACGACGCTCAGTGTGTTTCGGGCGCTTCGGGCAACCGAAGCGCCTCGGTTGTTTCTGCTGTATGCAGGGGTGTAGCTCAATTGGTAGAGCAACGGTTTCCAAAACCGTAGGTCGGGGGTTCGATTCCCTCCGCCCCTGCCACTCTCTTTAAAGATCGTGAGCGTCATGGCTGACAAGATCAAGTTTGCGCTGGCCCTGTTGATTCTGGCGGCTGGCGTGGCTGGTTTCTACCTGCTCGCCGACCAGGCGATGATTTTGCGCGTTCTGGCGGTGCTCGGCGGTTTCGTCGTGGCTGCCGCCGTGGCCTGGAGGACTGAACCCGGTCAGCGTTTCTTCGTGTTCGCCAACGAAGCCGTGATCGAGGCCAAGAAAGTGGTCTGGCCGACGCGCAAGGAAACCGTGCAGGTGACGCTGACGGTGTTCGGTTTCGTCGTCGTGATGGCGCTGTTCCTGTATCTGACCGACAAGAGCCTGGAATGGGTGTTGTATGACCTCGTCCTGGGCTGGAAAAAATCATGAGTAAACGCTGGTACGTCGTGCATGCCTATTCCGGCTTCGAGAAAAGCGTGATGCGCGCCATTCAGGAGCGCGTCAACCGCCTCGAAATGCAGGAAAAATTCGGCCGCATCCTGGTGCCGGTCGAGGAAGTCGTCGAAATGAAGGGCGGCCAGAAGGCCATTTCCGAGCGCAAGTTCTTCCCCGGCTATGTGCTGGTCGAGATGGAGATGGACGACGATTCCTGGCATCTGGTGAAGAACACGCCCAAGGTCACCGGCTTCGTCGGCGGCACCGCCACCAAGCCGACGCCGATTTCCGAAAAGGAAGTCGACAAGATCATGATGCAGATGCAGGAAGGCGTCGAAAAGCCGCGGCCCAAGGTGCTGTTCGAGACCGGCGAGGTGGTGCGCGTCAAGGAAGGGCCTTTCACCGACTTTCACGGCGCGGTCGAGGATGTCAATTACGAAAAGAGCCGCCTGCGCGTCTCGGTCACCATTTTTGGCCGCGCCACGCCGGTCGAGCTGGAATTCGCTCAGGTCGAGAAAGCCTGACCGGGCAGGAAGGGCCAGCCGAAGGCCCGGTGTTTCGGCAAGAGGAGCGTGAGTCTCGGGGTCGTGACCCCATAAAAGCGCGTTACCACTCATCATAGAGGAGCAAACATGGCCAAGAAAATTGTTGGCTACATCAAGCTGCAAGTGCCCGCGGGCAAAGCCAACCCGTCGCCGCCGATCGGCCCCGCCCTCGGTCAGCGCGGTCTGAACATCATGGAATTCTGCAAGGCCTTCAATGCCCAGACCCAGGGCATGGAGCCGGGCCTGCCGATTCCCGTCGTCATCACCGCCTTCGCCGACAAGTCCTTCACCTTCGTGATGAAGACGCCGCCGGCGACCATCCTCATCAAGAAGGCGGCCGGCATCAAGTCCGGCTCGGCCAAGCCGCATACCGACAAGGTCGGCAAGATTACCCGCGCCCAGGCCGAGGACATCGCCAAGGCCAAGCAGCCCGACCTGACGGCTGCCGATCTGGAAGCGGCAGTTCGTACCATCGCCGGCTCCGCCCGCTCGATGGGCATCACGGTGGAGGGTCTGTAATCATGGCCAAACTCACGAAAAAACAAAAAACCCAGGCGGGCAAGGTCGTCGCCCAGAAGCTCTATCCGGTGCAGGAAGCCCTGACCCTGGCCAAGGAAACCGCGACCGCCAAGTTCGACGAGTCGATCGACGTGGCCGTCAATCTCGGCGTCGATGCGCGCAAGTCCGACCAGGTCGTGCGCGGCTCGGTGGTGTTGCCGGCCGGTACCGGCAAGTCGGTGCGCGTTGCCGTCTTCGCCCAGGGCGAGAAAGCGGAAGCCGCCAGGGCCGCTGGCGCCGAAGTCGTCGGTTTCGACGATCTGGCGGCCGAGGTCAAGGCCGGCAAGCTCGATTTCGACGTGGTCATCGCCACGCCGGACGCCATGAAGGTGGTCGGCCAGTTGGGTCAGATTCTCGGCCCGCGCGGTCTGATGCCGAACCCGAAGGTCGGCACCGTGACCATGGATGTCACCACCGCCGTCAAGAACGCCAAGGCCGGTCAGGTGCAGTACCGCACCGACAAGGCCGGCATCGTGCATGCCACCATCGGTCGCGCCTCCTTCACGGTCGAAAGCCTGGAGCAGAACCTGAAGGCGCTGATCGAGGCGCTCAACAAGGCCAAGCCGGCTTCTTCCAAGGGGCAGTATCTGCGCAAGATCGCCGTGGCCGCCACGATGGGGCCGGGCGTGCGCGTCGATCAGGCGTCGCTGACGGCTTAAGCAACAGAACTTTGGGCCGTCGCCGGCTGTTTTCTGGCCGGCGGCGGATCGTCAAAGACCGCAGGCGCTCTTCGGAGCTTAATGGCCCATGTGTAAAGGCATGGGCATCCTGCGCAGACGGTGTTCCCGAACAAGATTTTTTGCCGGCCGCTGATGAAGTCACCAGCGGGCGGCACGGTTTCTGGTTCAGGTCGCCGTAGGTGTGGCGGAGATTTTCTCCGCCGCGTTTGTGACTTGAAAAGGAGGAAAGACCCGTGGGTCTCAATCTGAACGACAAAAAAGCCGTCGTGGCTGAGGTGTCGGCACAAGTGGCCAATGCCCAGACGATCGCGGTCGCCGAGTATCGCGGCATCGAGGTCGGCGACCTCACCGTGCTGCGCAAGAAGGCGCGCGAGTCTGGCGTTTATCTGCGCGTGCTGAAAAACACCCTGGTGCGTCGCGCCGTGGATGGCACCCCGTTTGCCGGCCTGGCCGAGCACATGGTGGGGCCGCTGATCTACAGCGTGTCCGCCGACCCGGTGGCGGCGGCGAAGGTGCTCCACGACTTCGCCAAGACCAACGACAAATTGGTGCTCAAGGCCGGCTCCTATGCCGGCAAGGTGCTCGACAAAGCCGGTGTGCAGGCGCTTGCCTCCATCCCGAGCCGCGAAGAGCTGCTCTCCAAGCTGCTGTTCGTCATGCAGGCTCCGGTGTCCGGCTTTGCCCGCGCCCTGGGCGCGCTGGCCGCGCAGCGCGAAGCCGCCGCCGCTTGATTTTTACCGCATCCGAATTGATTTAGGAGTTTATTGAAATGGCACTTAGCAAAGAAGACATTCTGGAAGCCGTCGGCTCCATGACCGTGATGGACTTGAACGACCTGGTCAAGGCCTTTGAGGAGAAGTTCGGCGTTTCCGCCGCCGCCGTCGCCGTTGCCGGCCCGGCCGTCGCCGCCGCCGCCGTCGAGGAGCAGACGGAATTCACCGTCGTCCTGACCGGCGCGGGCGAGAAGAAGGTCGAGGTCATCAAGGTCGTCCGCGCTGTCACCGGCCTGGGCCTGAAGGAAGCCAAGGATCTGGTCGACGGCGCGCCGAAGCCGGTCAAGGAAGGCATCAACAAGGCCGACGCCGAGGCGCTCAAGAAGCAACTGGAAGACGCCGGCGCCAAGGTCGAGGTCAAGTAAGCGACCCGCGCATGGCAGGCTGGCGGTTCGTCCGCCAGCCTTTTCGTGTTTTGTGCTACAGGTTTCATCCGCCCGAAAAAACGAACAACTTGAATAGCGCCCTATTGGCCAATGCGGCAAACGCAAACGCAGCTTTCCTCCGTCCCGCCAGGGAGGGGAGCGCGTTTGCGTTTGCCTGTTGCGACAGGTTTGCTGTGTTTGAATTTACCTTCACGGAGTCACCATGACTTACTCCTTCACCGAGAAGAAACGCATCCGCAAGAGCTTCGCCAAGCGCGTCAGCGTCCTCGATGTGCCTTTTCTGCTGGCGACCCAGCTTGAATCCTTCACGGCCTTTCTGCAAGCCGACACGCCGGCTGAAAGGCGCAAGAACGAAGGCTTGCAGGCGGCGTTTACCTCGATCTTCCCGATCGTTTCGCATTCCGGCAACGCCCGCCTGGAGTTCGTCAGCTACATGCTCGGCGAGCCGGCCTTCGACGTGACCGAATGCCAGCAGCGCGGCCTGACCTTCGCCTCGTCGCTGCGCGCCCGCGTGCGGCTGGTCATCATGGACCGCGAGGCACCGGATACGGTCAAGGAAGTCAAGGAGCAGGAAGTCTACATGGGCGAGATTCCGCTGATGACGACCAACGGCTCCTTCGTCATCAACGGCACCGAGCGCGTCATCGTCTCCCAGTTGCACCGCTCGCCCGGCGTATTCTTCGAGCATGACCGGGGCAAGACGCACAGTTCCGGCAAGCTGCTGTTCTCGGCGCGGGTGATTCCCTATCGCGGCTCCTGGCTGGATTTCGAGTTCGATCCGAAGGACACGCTGTTCTTCCGCGTCGACCGCCGGCGCAAGATGCCGGTCACCGCGCTCTTGAAGGCCATCGGCATGAGCGCCGAGGAAATCCTGGCCGAGTTCTTCGCTTTCGACACCTTCCTGCTCGCCAGGGACAGCGTCCAGTTCGCCCTGGTGCCCGAGCGCCTGCGCGGCGAAACAGCGCGTTTCGATTTCGTTGCCGCGGACGGCAAGGTCATCGTTGCCAAGGACAAGCGCATTACCGCCAGGCATATCCGCGACATCGACGCCGCCGGTCTGAAGCAGACCGCCGTGCCGGAGGATTTCATCCTCGGCCGCATCATTGCCCGCAATATCGTCGATACCGCGACCGGTGAAATCGTCGCCAACGCCAATGACGAAATCACGGAAACCCTGCTCGCCAAGCTGCGCGAAGCCGGGATCAATACCGTCGAAACGCTGTATACCAACGATCTCGACCGCGGCGCCTTCATCTCCAACACCCTGCGCGCCGACGAAACCGCCTCGCGCCAGGCGGCGCGCATCGCCATCTACCGCATGATGCGTCCGGGCGAGCCGCCGACCGAGGAAGCCGTCGAGATCCTGTTCAACGGCCTGTTTTACTCCGATGAACGCTACGATCTGTCGGGCGTTGGCCGGATGAAGTTCAATCGCCGCCTGGGCCGTTCCGATGTCGTCGAATACAAGGCGATGCTGAAGAGTCTGCCGTCGCGCGCCGAAGCCGCCCTGCGCAACCTGGCCGACGCTTCCGGTTTCGCGCTGGCCGCCATTCAGGATCTGGTCAGCCTGTTGCCCTACGGCGCTCGCGCCATGATCGAGAATGCCACGCGGGCCGAGGCCGAGGCGCTGGTCGCTAGGCTCAAGCCGCTGGGCGCCAATATCGAGGTGCGTGAGCAACTGACGCTGTCGCCGCGCGACATCGTCGAGGTCATCAAGATTCTGGTCGAACTGAGGAATGGCCGCGGCGACATCGACGACATCGATCACCTCGGCAACCGCCGTGTGCGCTCGGTCGGCGAACTGGCCGAAAACCAGTTCCGCGCGGGGCTGGTGCGCGTCGAGCGCGCCGTCAAGGAGCGTTTGAGCCAGGCCGAGTCGGACAACCTGATGCCGCACGATCTCATCAACGCCAAGCCGATCAGCGCCGCCATCAAGGAATTTTTCGGTTCCAGCCAGTTGTCGCAGTTCATGGACCAGACCAACCCGCTGTCGGAAATCACCCACAAGCGGCGCGTCTCGGCCCTCGGCCCGGGTGGTCTGACCCGCGAGCGCGCCGGCTTCGAGGTGCGCGACGTGCATCCGACGCATTACGGGCGCGTGTGCCCGATCGAAACGCCGGAAGGCCCGAACATCGGCCTCATCAACTCGCTGGCCCTGTTCGCCCGCGTCAATGGCTATGGCTTCATCGAGACCGCCTACCGCAAGGTGGTCGATGGGCAAGTGACCAACGAGATTGAATATCTGTCGGCCATCGAGGAAGGCAATTACATCGTCGCCCAGGCCAATGCCGCGCTCGACGACAAAAACCGCCTGACCGACGATCTGGTCACCTGCCGCGAAAAAGGCGAAACCATTTTCGCCGATCCCTCGCGCGTGCAGTACATGGACGTGGCCCCCGGCCAGATCGTCTCCGTCGCCGCTTCGCTGATTCCCTTCCTCGAACATGACGACGCCAACCGCGCGCTGATGGGCGCCAACATGCAGCGCCAGGCCGTGCCCTGCCTGCGTCCCGAGAAGCCGCTGGTCGGCACCGGCATCGAGCGCACCGTCGCCGTCGACTCCGGCACCGCCGTCGTTGCGCTGCGCGGCGGCAAGGTCGATTACGTCGATGCCGGCCGCGTCGTGGTGCGCGTCAATGACGACGAGACGGTCGCCGGCGAAGTCGGCGTCGATATTTACAACCTCATCAAGTACACCCGTTCCAACCAGAACACCAACATCAACCAGCGGCCGATGGTCAAGGTCGGCGATGTCATTGCCAAGGGCGACGTGGTCGCCGACGGCGCGTCGACCGACAAGGGCGAACTGGCGCTCGGCCAGAACATGCTGATCGCCTTCATGCCGTGGAACGGCTACAACTTCGAGGATTCGATCCTGATTTCCGAGCGCGTCGTCGCCGACGACCGCTACACCTCGATCCACATCGAGGAACTGACGGTCGTCGCCCGCGACACCAAGCTCGGCCCCGAGGAAATCACCCGCGACATCGCCTCGCTCGGCGAAGCCCAGCTTTCCCGTCTCGATGATTCCGGCATCGTCTATATCGGCGCCGAGGTCGCAGCCGGCGACGTGCTGGTCGGCAAGGTCACGCCCAAGGGCGAAACCCAGTTGACGCCGGAAGAAAAGCTCTTGCGCGCCATCTTCGGCGAGAAGGCTTCCGACGTGAAAGACACCTCGCTGCGCGTGCCGTCGGGCATCGCCGGCACCGTCATCGACGTGCAGGTCTTTACCCGCGAGGGCATCGAGCGCGACAAGCGCGCCCAGTCGATCATCGATGAGCATCTGCGCCATTACAAGCTCGACCTCGCCGACCAGATGCGCATCGTCGAGCGCGACGCCTTCGAGCGCGTCGGCCGCCTGATTCTCGGCAAGAAGGCCAATGGCGGGCCGAAGAAGCTGGCCAAGGGCACGGCCATCGACCAGGCTTATCTGGACGGCATGGATCCGCACCACTGGTTCGACATTCGTCTCGCCGATGACGACGCGGCGCTGCAACTGGAACAGGTCAGGGATGGCCTGGAGCAGGCGCGCAAGGACTTCGACGTGGCTTTCGAGGCCAAGCGCAAGAAGCTGACGCAGGGCGACGAACTGCCGCCGGGCGTGCAGAAGATGGTCAAGGTTTATGTCGCCGTCAAGCGCCGCCTGCAACCCGGCGACAAGATGGCCGGCCGCCACGGCAACAAGGGCGTCGTCTCGCTGATCCTGCCGGTCGAGGACATGCCGCACATGGCCGACGGCACGCCGGTCGACATCGTCTTGAATCCGCTCGGCGTGCCGTCGCGGATGAACGTCGGGCAGATTCTCGAAGTGCACCTTGGGCTGGCCGCCAAGGGCTTGGGCTTCAAGATCGGCAACATGCTGCGCGCCCAGGCCAGCGTCAAGGAAATGCGCAAATTCCTCGATACCGTGTACAACGCCAACGGCAAGCCCGAGAACCTCGCCGCCCTGTCCGATGGCGAAGTCATGGAAATGGCCGGCAACCTGGCCGGCGGCGTGCCGTTCGCCACGCCGGTGTTCGACGGCGCCGAGGAAAAGGAAATCAAGGCCATGTTGAAGCTGGCCGGCATGCCGGAATCGGGCCAGATGACCCTGTTCGACGGGCGCACCGGCGAACCCTTCGAGCGCCCGGTGACGGTCGGTTACATGCATTACCTGAAGCTGCACCATCTGGTCGATGACAAGATGCACGCCCGCTCGACCGGCCCGTACTCGCTGGTCACCCAGCAGCCGCTGGGCGGCAAGGCGCAGTTCGGCGGCCAGCGTTTCGGCGAAATGGAAGTGTGGGCGCTCGAAGCCTACGGCGCGTCCTACGTCTTGCAGGAAATGCTGACCGTCAAGTCCGACGATGTGAATGGCCGTACCAAGGTGTACGAAAACATCGTCAAGGGCGAGCACCGCATCGACGCCGGCATGCCGGAATCCTTCAACGTGCTGGTCAAGGAAATCCGTTCGCTGGCGATCGACATCGATCTGGAACGCTATTGATTCAGGATCAGGAGTAAAAACCATGAAAGCATTGCTCGATCTGTTCAAGCAGGTCACCGCCGAGGAAGAATTCGACGCGATTACCATCGGCCTGGCCTCGCCGGAAAAAATCCGCTCCTGGTCCTACGGCGAAGTCAAGAAGCCGGAAACCATCAATTACCGCACCTTCAAGCCGGAACGCGATGGTCTGTTCTGCGCCAAGATCTTCGGCCCGATCAAGGATTACGAGTGCCTGTGCGGCAAGTACAAGCGCTTGAAGCATCGCGGCGTGATCTGCGAGAAGTGCGGCGTCGAAGTGACGCTGGCCAAGGTTCGCCGCGACCGCATGGGTCACATCGAACTGGCCTCGCCGGTCGCCCACATCTGGTTCCTCAAATCGCTGCCCAGCCGTCTGGGCATGGTGCTCGACATGACGCTGCGCGACATCGAGCGCGTGCTGTACTTCGAGGCCTACGTCGTCACCGATCCGGGCCTGGTCGGCAACCTCCAGCGCGCCCAACTGCTCACCGAGGAGCAGTATCTGGAAATGATGGAAGAGCACGGCGACGAATTCACCGCCTTCATGGGCGCCGAGGGCATCCGCGAATTGCTGCGCAACCTCGATCTCAACAGCGAAGTCGAAAGCCTGCGCGCCGAACTCGAAGTCACCGGCTCGGAAGCCAAGAACAAGAAACTGGCCAAGCGTCTGAAGATTCTCGAAGGCTTCCAGAAATCCGGCATCAAGCCGGACTGGATGGTGCTCGAAGTGCTGCCGGTGCTGCCGCCCGACCTGCGCCCGCTGGTGCCGCTCGACGGCGGGCGCTTCGCCACGTCGGACTTGAATGATCTGTACCGCCGCGTCATCAACCGCAACAACCGCCTGAAGCGCCTGCTCGAACTGAAAGCGCCGGAAATCATCGTGCGCAATGAAAAGCGCATGTTGCAAGAGGCGGTCGATTCGCTGCTCGACAACGGCCGGCGCGGCAAGGCCATGACCGGCGCCAACAAGCGGCCGCTGAAATCCCTGGCCGACATGATTAAAGGCAAGGGCGGTCGTTTCCGCCAGAACCTGCTCGGCAAGCGCGTCGACTATTCCGGCCGTTCGGTCATCGTCGTCGGCCCGCAACTGAAGCTACACCAGTGCGGCCTGCCGAAACTGATGGCGCTCGAACTGTTCAAGCCCTTCATTTTCAACAAGCTGGAAGTGCTCGGCTATGCCACCACCATCAAGCAGGCCAAGAAGATGGTCGAAGGCCAGGAGCCGGTGGTGTGGGACATCCTCGAAGATGTCATCCGCGAACACCCGGTCATGCTCAACCGCGCGCCGACCCTGCACCGTCTGGGCATTCAGGCTTTCGAGCCGACCCTGATCGAAGGCAAGGCCATCCAGTTGCACCCGCTCGTCTGCGCCGCCTTCAACGCCGACTTCGACGGCGACCAGATGGCCGTGCACGTGCCGCTGTCGCTCGAAGCGCAGATGGAAGCCCGCACCCTGATGCTGGCCTCGAACAACGTGCTGTCGCCGGCCAACGGCCAGCCCATCATCGTGCCGTCGCAGGACATCGTGCTCGGCCTCTACTACGCCACCCGCGAGAAAATCAACGGCAAGGGCGAAGGCATGTATTTCGCCGACGTGGCCGAGATCGAGCGGGCGATGGCGGCCAAGGAACTCGATATTCAATCGCGCATCTCGGTGCGCCTCAAACAGTACGAGCCGGGCGCGGGCGAGGGCGAATGGATCGAGAAATCGGTGCGCGTCGAGACCACTGCCGGCCGCGCGCTGCTTTCCCGCATCCTGCCCAAGGGTCTGCCGTTCAAGGTCATCGACCGGGCGCTGAAGAAAAAGGAAATCTCCAGGCTGATCGACGAATCCTTCCGCCGCTGCGGCCTGAAGGAAACCGTCGTTTTCGCCGACAAGCTGATGCAGAACGGCTACGCCCTGGCGACCCGCGCCGGCATTTCCTTCTGCTCCGACGACATGCGCGTGCCGGCCAAGAAGCACGAGATCATCGCCGCCGCCGAAGCCGAAGTGAAAGAGATCGAAACCCAATACACCAACGGTCTGGTCACCCAGGGCGAGCGTTACAACAAGGTCGTCGACATCTGGGGCCGCACCGGCGACCAGGTGGCCAAGGTGATGATGGACGAACTCGGCCATGAGGACGCCATCGACCGCCACGGCAAGAAGGTCAAGCAGGAGTCGTTCAATTCCATCTACATGATGGCCGACTCCGGCGCGCGCGGCTCGGCCGCCCAGATTCGCCAGTTGGCCGGCATGCGCGGCCTGATGGCCAAGCCCGACGGCTCGATCATCGAGACGCCGATCACCACCAACTTCCGCGAAGGTCTGAACGTTCTCCAGTACTTCATCTCCACCCACGGCGCCCGCAAGGGTCTGGCCGACACCGCGCTGAAAACCGCCAACTCCGGCTACCTGACCCGCCGTCTGGTCGACGTCACGCAGGATCTGGTGATTACCGAGGACGACTGCGGCACGCCCAACGGTTTCGTGGTCAAGGCCATGGTCGAAGGCGGCGAGGTCATCGAGCCGCTACGCGAGCGCATTCTCGGCCGCGTCACCGTCGACGATCTGGTCGACCCGGAAACCCAGGAAACCGTCATTTTCAGCGGCGCCATGCTCGACGAGGATCTGGTCGACCTGATCGACAAGCTGGGCATCGACGAAGTCAAGGTCCGCACTCCGCTCACCTGCGACACCCGCTACGGCCTGTGCGCCAAGTGCTACGGCCGCGACCTCGGCCGCGGCATGCTGGTCAATGCCGGCGAATCGGTCGGCGTCATCGCCGCCCAGTCCATCGGCGAACCGGGCACGCAGCTCACCATGCGCACCTTCCACGTCGGCGGCGCCGCCTCGCGGGCCGCCGTCGCCTCGCAGGTCGAAGCCAAGTCGGCGGGTACTGTCCGCTACACCAGCAACATGCGCTACGTCACCAGCGCCAAGGGCGAGAAGGTGGTCATTTCCCGTTCCGGCGAAGTGCTGATTACCGACGACCACGGCCGCGAGCGCGAGCGCCACAAGGTGCCCTACGGCGCCATGCTGCTCGCCGACGAAGGCAAGGCAGTCAAGGCCGGGGCCAAGCTCGCCACCTGGGATCCGCACACCCGCCCCATCGTCGCCGAGTACGCCGGCACCGTGAAATTCGAGAACGTCGAGGAAGGCGTCACCGTCGCCAAACAGGTCGACGACGTGACCGGCCTGTCCACCCTCGTCGTCATCGACCACAAGCGCGGCGGCAAGGCGGCGACCAAGGGCCTGCGCCCGGTCGTCAGGCTGCTCGACGAGGCCGGCCAGGAAGTGAAAGTCCACGGCAGCGACCACTCGGTCTCCATCGCTTTCCAGGTCGGCTCGATCATTTCGGTGGCCGACGGCCAGCAGGTCGGCGTCGGCGACGTGCTCGCCCGGATGCCGCAGGAATCGGCCAAGACCCGCGACATCACCGGCGGTCTGCCGCGCGTCGCCGAACTGTTCGAAGCCCGCACGCCCAAGGACGCCTCCGTGCTGGCCGAATTCACCGGCACCATCTCCTTCGGCAAGGACACCAAGGGCAAGCAGCGCCTCATCATCACCGATCTCGACGGCAGCGCCCACGAATACCTGATCCCGAAGGACAAGCACGTGCTGGTGCACGACGGCCAGGTGGTCAACAAGGGCGAAAAGATCGTCGAAGGTCTGCCCGATCCGCACGACATCCTGCGCCTGCAAGGCGTCGAGGCGCTGGCCCGCTACATCACCGACGAAGTGCAGGACGTTTACCGCTTGCAGGGCGTCAAGATCAACGACAAGCACATCGAAGTGATCGTCCGCCAGATGCTGCGCCGCGTCACCATCGTCGAACCGGGCGACAGCAAGTTCATCAAGTCGGAACAGGTGGAGCGCGCCGAGTTGCTGGCCGAAAACGATCGCGTGAACGCCGAAGGCAAGCTGCCGGCGACCTTCGAGCACATGCTGCTCGGCATCACCAAGGCGTCGCTATCGACTGATTCCTTCATCTCCGCCGCCTCCTTCCAGGAAACCACCCGCGTGCTGACGGAGGCCGCCATCATGGGCAAACGCGACGAACTGCGCGGCCTCAAGGAAAACGTCATCGTCGGCCGCCTCATCCCCGCCGGCACCGGCCTCGCCCACCACCGCAGCCGCAAGGCCCAGGCGGCTGGCGAGGATCAGGCAGCGGATCGGACGATCGAGCCGGCTACCGAAGGGGCGGAGCAGGAGGCGGGGCTGGGGGTGTAAGCTGTTGGCGGGGTACGGGTTTCAGAACGCTGAAACCCGTACCCTGAAGCCTGTAACCTGAAAGGGGGGAGCCATGAGGGTTTTTGAACGCTTTGTACGGGCGGGTTTGCTTTGTGCGCTTGTGGTGGCGGCGCTGCTTGGGGGGAATGCCTGGGCGGAGTTGACCGAGGCGCAGGCGGATGCCCTCAAAACCCAAGCCGCAGCAGGCGACAAGGCGGCCTTGGAAACGCTGAAGTCTGAAGCGCAGCAGGGGAATGCCGCTGCGCAATTCAACCTCGGCCTGATGTATGCCAACAAAGGCCAAGGCGTTCCCCAGGACTACGCCCAGGCGGTGCAGTGGTACCGCAAGGCGGCGGAGCAGGGGGATGCCGATGCGCAAAACAACCTCGGCGCGATGTATGCCAACGGCCAAGGCGTTCCCCAGAGCAAGGTAGTGGCCTACGCGCTGTGTAACCTGTCGGCTGCCCTCGATTCTTCCAAGAACAACAAGGCTACCGGCAACCGTTCCTCGCTCGCCGACGAGATGACGAATCAAGAAATCGAAGCCGGCAGGCGCTGACCCGAAGGATGAGCGAACCGGGCAAGCTCCTGCAAGCCCTCGATCAATACCTTGCCAAGCCCGCCGTCAAGGAAGGTAGGCGGCCCGCAACAGCGCCGCCCACCCAAGCGCAAGGCCGCTATCCGGCCCAACCGGCAAAAAGACCGGGTGTGGTTTCCTGCAATACCAACTGCGTCAACGGTGATTGCTACCGCACCTACGACGACGGCCGCCGCGTGCATTTCCAGGCGCCATTGAAATGGAATGCCTTGTCAGGACAGATGGAATTCGATTCCGGGCCTTGCATATAAGAACCGTTGGGCTGAACGTAGCGATACCCAACACCCTACTGGTTATCGGAACATTATGAATAAGCTCAAGGCTTACCTGCAAGCACAACTTCAGTCCTTTGACCGAGGGGCTTTGTGGTCTCCGCAAATTCTGAAAGAGGGATGCTTGGTTATGGCGTGTTGGTCAATCCCCGCTATTGCCATAGTGTGCCTTGTGGCTCTCTATCGCGAGCACATTCCCTCTATTTATCTGGAGGCTGCTATCTCGGAAGGTATCGGCCCTCATCTATGGAACGTCATTGGCACATTGGCTCTTTTGCTTGTTGGTCTAGCATTTTTGTTCCCTCGCTCGAAATTGATCGCAAAGAGCGCCCATCAAGTTCTAATTAACACCTATGCAATTGGTGGTCTTTCTTTTGGCTTGTTATTCGGCCAACTCGCTATGGCCCTTGTTTCAGCATCTGCCAATGTTACCGCATGGAAGGTTTGGTTTATGGGTGGTGGTTCTGTGTTTCTAGCTATCCTAGCTCTCTCACTTAATTTTTCTCTTTGGTATCTCGGGCATCTAATGGCTTCGCGGGAGGAGCGGCTTCCGCAGGGGGAGCGAAACTGCTTCCTTCGCCGTGTGGAGCGGGTTGATTTGAGACTCAGGGTGGCTGCGTTCACGCTCTTTGCGGTACTACCTGTTGCATTCCTATTCATGGAGCGATAGGGCCGTAGGTTGGGGTGAGCGCAGCGATGCCCAACATTCCCCGCGTCATTTCGACGCCACGCTCCGAATCGTTGGGCTTCGCTGCGCTCACCGCCAACCTACGCTGCCGCTCCCCGCTCCGCCAGAATGACGTAGAAATAATGGGCATCAGGGAATCGCTTCCAAATCGCCTTCCGGCGAGCCGTTCAGGATGTCGCCTTTGTCCTCACCCATTCCTGCCGGGGCCATAGCTTGAAGCGAGCGCAGCGAAGCCAACGCCCATCGCTCGCTCCACAACACCCTACTGCGGAACCATTCCCTTGATGCCACGGGCGGACAGGCGGCTGACGGCCTCCTGGTCGAACGAGGCGAAAGTTGAGGGGCCGCCAGCCAGCAGGCTGCCGGTGTATTGCACGACGCCATCGGCAAAATCGCCGCTGGCATCGAGCATCTGCAATCCGGCGCTCACTTCGTCGTCCGCGGCAACCAGGTTTTGCAGGAGCATCAGGCGGCGGATGTCGCCCGCGATTTCTCCCTTGCTCTTTTTTGAACGCAAGACCCACACCAGCTCGCAAAAAACAATCGTCGGCACGACCAGCTTTTTGGCCGATCGGATCATGTTTTTTGCGGCCTCGACCTGTTGCTGGTTATCGCGGTCGAAAAGACGGGCAATGATGTTGGTGTCGGCGACGATAATCAT
>WQUQ01000096.1 GCA_009782025.1 Desulfobulbus sp.
GCTTCTTCATCGGTCAGCCCGCCCGCCTCGCGGGCAATCGAAGCCAACAGGGAGCCGAGCTTCACGCGCTCAGGTGGCCGCGCGGTCGTTTCCAGAATGTCGCGGACTTCGGCCTCGGTGCTGCGGCCATGCAGCGCCGCACGAACACGCAAAGCGCGGTGGGCCTCAGCGGAGAGGTTGCGAACGGTGAGCACGGGCACATGCTGTCCTTTTAAATAAAACGCAGTCATTGACAGCAATATATCAAACGCGCAGCTTGACTGCAAATGACCGGCCCGTTTTGGGGTTGTCAGCCGAAAGCCCGGATTTTTCTGCCTGTCCCGCAAAGCCAGGAGAAACCGCTTCCATTGGCACATCCTGAAAGCCGGTTTCTCCCTTCTGGAATCATCCAGCGCTCACTCCTCCTCGTCCTGCAACTGGAACTTGCTCGCCAGTTGCTGCTGTACGTTGGGCGGCACGGCGGCGTAGCGGGCGAATTCGATGGTGTAGCTGCCCTGGCCGCCGGTCAGGGATTTGAGCCGCGACTGGTAGTCGTTGAGTTCGGCCAGCGGCACTTCGCCGCTGATGGCGGCTTGGCCGTGGCTGCGGCCGTCGGTGCCGGTGATGTGGCCGCGCCGGCTGGATAAATCACCGGTGAGGTCGCCGATGGCGGCTTCGGGGACGGTGATTTCGATATTGACGATCGGCTCCAGCACGATCGGCCGGGCGGCGCGGATGGCTTCGATGACGGCCTTGCGGCCGGCGGTGGTAAAGGCGACTTCCTTGCCGTCGACGGCGTGGGTCTTGCCATCGTAGACCGTGACTTTCAGATCCTCGACCGGGTAGCCGGCGACGACGCCGCCCTCCAGGCCCTGACGGATGCCTTTTTCGACGGCGGCCATGAAGACGCCGGGAATGACGCCGCCCTTGACCGCGTCGACGAATTCAAAGCCCTCGCCGCGCCCTTTCGGCTCGATGCGCAGATGCACTTCGCCGAACTGGCCGGCGCCACCGGATTGTTTCTTGTGCCGGTGCATCGCCTCGGCGGGCGCGGTAATGGTTTCGCGGTAGGGGATGCGCGGCGGCTGGGTGTCGACTTCGAGCTTGTACTGGCTGGCCATTTTTTCCAGCTTGGCCTTGAGGTGAATTTCACCGAGGCCGCGAATGACCGTTTCGTTGCTGCTCGGGTGGCGTTCGACGACGAAGGTCGGGTCTTCCATCGCCAGCTTGCCGAGGATGTCGAACAGACGCTGTTCGTCGCCTTTCTTTTTGGTTTCGACGGCCAGCCCGGCCATCGGCCTGGGAAATTCGAGCGGCATCAGGTGGATGTGATCTTCATCGTGCGAGTCGTGCAGCACGCTGTCAAAGGCGATTTCGTCGACCTTGGCGATGGCGCCGATGTCGCCCGGCAGCAGTTCGTCGACCTCGATGGTGTCCTTGCCTTGCAGCCGGTAGAGGTGGGCGACCTTGAATGGCCGCTTGCCGTCGCCGACGAACAACGGCATGTCCTTTTTGACCGTGCCTTGATGGACGCGGAAAACGCCGATCTTGCCCAGGTAGGGATCGACCACCACCTTGAAAACGTGGGCCAGCACGTGCAGCCCGGCATCGGGCCGGGCGGCGAACGGTTGCGCCTCGCCCCCCGGCTCGCCGCGATAGAAGAGCGGCGGATTGCCTTCGGCCGGATTCGGCGCGAGCGTTGCCAGCGCGTGCAGCAATTGCGGGATGCCGGCCCCGGTCTTGGCCGACACGAACAGAATCGGGATCAGATGCCCCGCGCGCAGCGCCTTCTCGAATGGCGCATGCAAATCGGCGGCGCTGGGATCAACGCCATCTTCGAGATAGCGGGCGAGCAAATCCTCGTCTTCCTCGACGATCTGGTCGATCAGCGCCCGGTGGGCAGCGGCGACGGAGGCGAAATCGGCATCCCCGGCATCATGTTCGAGCACTTCGACGACATCGGCTCCGCCGTGCGCCGGCAGGTCGAGAATCATGCACTCCTTGCCGAAGTGTTCGCGGATGTCAGCCACCAGACCGGGCAGATCGAGATTCTCGGCGTCGATCTTGTTGATGACGATCATCCGGCACAGCTTGCGATCAAAGGCGTGGCGCATCATGCGTTCGGTCATCAACTCGATGCCGGTCTGGGCATTGACCACGATCAGCGCGGTATCGACCCCGGCCAGCGCGGCGATGGCCGGGCCGGCGAAATCGGGGTAGCCCGGCGTGTCGATCAGATGCACGTGCGTTTCTTCATGGTCGAAACCGGCGACCGCCGATTGCAGCGAGTGGCCGGCTTCCTTCTCTTGCGCATCGTAATCGCAGACGGTGTTGCCTTTTTCAACCGCGCCGCGCGCGGCAATGGCGCCAGTGGCGTGGAGCAGCGCCTCGGCCAGAGTCGTCTTGCCGGCCGCGCCGTGGCCGACCAGGGCAATGGAGCGCAGCGACTCGGTAGGGGTTTGCGACATGGTGTTCTCCCTGAAAATGGGTAAATCGTTGGATGATTGAATTCTGGTTAAGCAGGCGTCCCCAAACGCATAACGCGCGCCAAGGCATGTTCTGACATCTGTTCCGGATATCGTTCAAATTGGCCCTTCGCTGGCTTGATCCATCGTCACTTCCCGCTGGTGCCATATCGCCAGGATGGTTACGTCGCCGCCTGGGTCAATGCGATAACGCACCACATAGCCACTATGGCCGAAATCAATGAGCCATTCCCTGAAATGTTCTGACAACCCGTCGATGGTGCGGCCAATGCGGGATTGCAGGCCCAGCGCCCGAACGCCTTGCTTGATGGCCTGTGCAGCCCGCCGGGCGGCGTCCTGGCTCTTGGGGCGCAAGAAATCCCGCAGGCGCTGCAAATCGCGCAGCGCCCCCGGCGCGAATCTCACCTGTGACATACCGGCGCAGGCAACTCGTCATCCGTGCCCCAGCTTTCCAGCCAAGCGTCCATCTCTTCCCCGGTCACATGCAATCCGGTGTCCTGGTATTCCTGCCAGGCAGCAACCGTGGTCTGGCGGAATGCCTCGCGCTTTTCTTCCCGCTCGACGTATTGGGCAATAGCCTCACGCATCACCCAATGCGTCGTTCGGCGTTGCGCATCAGCCAAACTCCTGATGCGGTCGCGCATCGCGCCGTCCAGCTTCACGGATACGGTTCCTGCTGCGGTTCGCGTTGGCATGGCCCACTCCAGATAACTACAGGTAACATCGTATGCTACTGCAAAATGCGCTTGGCTAACATGGCCGTGCGGCAGCTTGGGATGAGCCGAAGGCGAAGCCCGACATTGGACGTGTCACGTTGGGCTTCGCTAACGTGTTTTGCCGGGAGACACAGGTCTACCCATCCGCGCTTACTTCCCCGCATCCGGCACGAATTTCAGCACATTGCCGTTGATGCAATAGCGCTTGCCGGTCGGCGGCGGGCCATCGTCGAAAACATGGCCGAGGTGGATGCCGGAGCTGGCGCTGCGCACTTCGACGCGGCGCATGCCGTGGCTGTCATCCTCGTGCAGCGTCAGCGCGCCGGGCAGCGGGTTGAAGAAGCTGGGCCAGCCGGTGCCGCTGTCGAATTTGGCGTCGCTGCGGAACAGCGGCGCGCCGGTGATCGGGTCGACGAAGACGCCGGGACGCTTTTCGTCGAGATGCGAGCCGGTTCCGGGGTATTCGGTGCCTTGTTCGAAGGCGATTTTCTGTTGCGCCGGCGAGAGCAGATGGAAGCCCAGCCATTTCCAGAAGCGTTCGATTTCGCCGTTGTAGCCGGTGTAACGGGAGACTTCCCTGCCCCGCTCGAACAGCACGATGGTCGGCGTGGCGAACAAGGCTTTTTCCAGCGTCCAGCCCGTCGGCGGCTCGGCGTTCAGAGTGCTGACCACGGCGACCGGCGATTGCCAGCGATTGAGCACGTCGGCGCGAAACTGCTGGCAATAGGCGCAGTCCTCGCCTTCGAACACGACCAGTTGGCGCTGAAAATTTAGCGCCTTGCCGTCGAGCCGCGACGCTTTCGTCGCCGCCAGCGGGCTGCCGAGAGCCGTGGCGGTCGGATATTTGACCCCGGCGCCACCCAGGCCGCAGTAGCCATTCGGGTTTTTTACCAGGTAATCCTGGTGATATTCCTCGGCCCGGAACCAGACTTTCAGGGGCGCGATTTCGGTGGTGATCCGGCCGCGCTCCCGGGCCGATAAAGCCCCCTGGTACACATCCCGCGTCTTGCGGGCAACGGCCAACTGGGCATCGCTGGTGGTGTAAATGGCGCTGCGGTAATTACTGCCGATGTCGTTGCCCTGGCGGTCGCCTTGAGTCGGGTCGTGGTTTTCCCAGAACGCGATCAGCACCTGTTCGAGACTGACCTTGGCCGGGTCGAAGCTGACCTTGACGGCTTCGGCGTGATTGCGCAGCGTGGTCTGGCCCCGCCGCAGCAGCCGTTCATGCGCCACCACCGCCTCGTAGGTGCCGGGCACCTCGCCGTTGGCGTAGCCGCTTTCGACATCGAGCACGCCGGGAATCGCCGCCATGCGCTTTTCCGCGCCCCAGAAACAGCCCATGCCGAGGACGATGGATTCGACCTTCGCCGGCTCGGCGGCAGACAAAAAACTGGAGGAAATAACCAAGATCAATCCCTGAATCGTTCGCCGAAAAAGCATCGCGGACCTTTCAACGGCGCGTGGAAGACGCCAGCCTGCCGGGTTGTGGACGGCGGGAATCGCCATCAGTTCCCGGAAAAATACGTATCTTTCGGCTGCATGGCTTTGCCAGATGAAAACATCTCGTATAAAATTAGCCACCATACTATATGGTGGAAAATAAATGGAACTGGAGCAAAAATACCTGGCCTTGATGCAAGAGGCGCAGCGACGCCGGATGCCCGATGTCGAAGGCATCCGGCTATGTTTTCAGACACTCTCGCTGGCGGCGGCGATCGACCGCGATTGCGCGGCGCTGCTGGCGCCTCATGGCTTATCCGAAGGCCGCTTCGTGCTGCTGTTCCTGCTCGATGCCGCCGCCGACGGTCTGGCCCCGAATATTCTGGCCGAGCTGGCGGGCGTCACCCGCGCCACGATAACCGGCCTGCTCGATGGTCTGGAGCGCGAGGGGCTGATCGAGCGCCATGCGCATGCCAGCGACCGCCGCGCACTGTGTATCCGCTTGACGCACAAAGGAAAGCGGGTAGCAAAAAATGTATTTGAGCAGCATGGCCGATGGATCGCCAGCCTGTTCGGCGACCTATCCGCGCCGGAACGCAACCAACTGGCGACCCTGCTGGACAAGGTGGCGGGCAAGCTCGGCGGCAATGCACCATGAGCGCCGCCGCCCCGCGCAAAGGCGCGACCCGCGCCGCCGATATTCCAAACGACGTGCTGCAAGCCCTGTCGCATGGCGAGATACCGAGCGCCACCCTGACCGAATGCCTGGCGCTCGATCAGGCCCGGCTGGCGCGTACCGTTTTTCCCGGCCTGTCGCCTCAGGCGCTGCAAGCGATCGATGCCGCCTGCCCGCTTGGCATTCTCAAACGCATGGCCGGCATCGGCGCCGCACTGCTTGCTGAACTCGGCGCGGCCGGCATCGAGCAATGCGCAGCCCATAGTGCAGACACGGTGCGCGGCTGGGCCTGCTTCATGATCGGCGCACAGCCTGAACTGAGTCTGCCCTCGCGGCTGGAGGCGATTCGCCCGCTGGCCGACGACGCCCATTTCGGCGTGCGCGAATGGGCCTGGCTGGCCGTGCGACCACACCTGGCGCGAGAACTGACCGCCGCCATCGCGCTGCTTGCGCTCTGGACAAACACGCCCTCCGAACGCCTGCGCCGCTTTGCCAGCGAAGCCTTGCGCCCGCGCGGCGTGTGGTGCGCCCACATCGCCGTGCTCAAGCGCAAACCCGAACAGGCTCTCCCCATCCTGATGCCGCTACGCGCCGACCCCTCGGCCTACGTGCAGGATTCGGTGGCCAACTGGCTCAACGACGCAGCCAAGGATCAACCCGCCTGGGTCCGCGATCTCTGTGCCGAATGGCGGCAAGACGAACCCGCTGACGCCACCCGCCGCATCTGCCAACGCGCCCTGCGCAACCTCAAATAAAGGAGAAAACCCGTGTCCCGCTATCTCGTCGTCCCTGCAAAATTCACCCAAACGTGCCAACCATCCCGCACGCTGGTTTTGCCCATCCCCAACGCCGTCGCCAGCGCAAATCGAAGCCAGACGAGCG
>WQUQ01000097.1 GCA_009782025.1 Desulfobulbus sp.
CTATCCTCACTCGTCATGCTGCGCGTAGTCGCAGCATCCATGCGGGTTTTGGATTCCGCGACGGAGCGCGCAATGACAAACTTTAATGGCCGGGTGAATAGAATATTAATCACTGCTAATTGAGCACCGACGCCGATGAGGATGAGGGCGGCAAATAGACTGACAGAAGCGACAATCAGCGGAGCAGAGCTTGACCACCACCCTGCCCAATGCCAGCCCATTTCATGCGATATACATGAAAGCGCCCCGCAGGGCGCTTTTTGCTTTCCTACTTCGGGCTGTAGCGCAGCCCGACAAAAGCGTTGAAACCGGACGTGTTGTAGCCGAGTACGGTTTCGTAGTTTTTGTTGAACAGATTGTTCAGCCGGGCCTCGACCGCCAGTTCGGGGTTGATGGCGTAGCGGGCGGTCAGGTTGACCAGGCCGTAGCCGCCCATCTGGCCGGTTTCGTTGTTGCTGTCGTAGCGCTTGCCGACGCCGAGCGCTTCAATGCCGGCCGTGAACGCTCCCCAGGCGCGGCTGACGCCGAGCGTCGCCTTGTTGCGGGCGCGGTGGCCGAGTTGCAAGTCGTTCTCGGTATCGCGCGCGTCCAGGTAGTCGTAGCTGGCGTTCAGGTTCCAGTCGCCGAAGCGGCCGGCGTAGGTCAGGGTCGCGCCTTTCAGGAGCGCCCTGCCGATGTTCTCGTAGGTGCCGATCCAGGTGATCGGGTCGGCTACCCAGTCGATCAGGTTCTTGATCCGGTTGTGGTAGTAGACGGCCTCGATGCGGTGTACGCCATTGTCCCAGGTCAGGCCGGCTTCGCGGTTGCGGGATCTCTCCGGGTTGAGATTGGGGTTGCCGACGCCATAGGGGGCATTCATGTACAACTGGTAAACCGAAGGCGCTTTGAAGGCGGTGCCGTAGCTGAGATGCGCCCGCAGTTCGCGGCTGAGGCGGTAGCCGTAGGCGGCGCTCCAGGTGTTCTCGCCGCCGAATTGCGAATGCTCGTCGCGGCGCCCGTTGATCTGCCAGTTGTGGTCGCCGATGGCGGCAGTCCAGCCAATGAGCGCGGAATTGTTGCTGATTTCGGGACGCCGGGCGTAGCCGGTATCGGGCGTAACCTCCTGCTCCTGGCGCTCGGCGGCGAGCAGCAGCTTGCCCAGCGGCAGCGTCACGTCGTTCTGCCAGCTCAACTGGCGGTTGCGGGTGTTCTGCACGGTCTTGGCCGCGAAGGCCAGCGGCCAGTTGGAATAATCGTCCCAGTAATAGGAGGTCTGGTTATCCTTGAATTCGCCGTACTGCAAGCTGCTGTTCCAGAAATCGGCCAGACGGTTGCGGCTGAAAACCTGCCACTGCTCGGTGGTGAAAGCGGTGCGATAGTCGTAAGTGCCGTTTGCCGGAACATTGCCGCTGCCGTAATGAACCAGCCCCTCGTTGCGTCGGTAGGAAACGCCGATTTCATGCCCCTGTGCCGGGATGAAGGACAGCGAGGCGGCGGCGCCGTTGTTGCGATAGGGATCATCCTTGGCATCGTGGTTGGTGGCGTTGCGCTGGGCGGGAAAACCATCGCTGCTGTAGTGGTTGCCTTCGAGCCGAAAACGCCATTGTTCGTTGCCGCCGGAGATGCCGGCGCTGGCCTGGCTGGTGTTGTAGCTACCGTAGCCGACGAAGCCGTCGCCGCGCAGGCCGGGTTCGCCGCGCCGGGTGATGATGTGGATGACGCCGCCGATGGCGTCGGCGCCATACAGCGTGGCGGCCGGGCCGCGCAGGATTTCGATGCGCTCGACATCGCCGAGCGGCATCAGGCGCAGCGGCGAGCCGGAGAGATCAACCGAATTGATCGCCATGCCGTCGACCAGCACCTTGGTCTGATTCGAGTTGGCGCCGCGCAGGTAAAAGCTGGTCACTGTTCCCGGCCCGCCATTCGTTGCGGTCTGGATGCCGGGCTGGCGGGTGAGCAGTTCAGTGATGGTGTCCTGCCCGCTGCGTTCGATTTCCTCGCGCTCGATCACGGTGACGTCGGCGAGCACTTCAGCGACGCGAGTTTCCTGGCGGGTGGCGGTGACGACGACGGGGTCGAGGCGGGTCTGGGCGTGCAGATTGTGGGCGAACAGCGGCAGCAGCAGTGCGGCCACAGGTTTGAGGCGGATTTGCATGGTTTTCCCCTGCCGACAGGCGTCCCCGCATGTCGGCGCAGCGTTGATGAAAAATGCCGGGGAAAGGGACTGAGGGAGGGCTGAACGCGACCACCAGCACCGCTTCCCCGCGGCACTTTGTTTGCTTGTCGCAGGCCGGTCTCCGGACTCGCAAGTCTTGACGCGCCGCCTTCCCAGGAAAAACCCAGTGGCCTCGTGGCGCGCCCGCACTCGCTTACCGTTGCGGGGGCAGCAGCGGGATTGTCTTGCTTTGAAGACGCACCGCTTTCCCGTTTATCCACCGCGAAAACATCGCGGCGGCACCTGAAACGGGGCGGATTGTACAGGATCGTCGGCCGGTAGGACGATCGCCCGAATGCCATTGTCGTCGACTCTCATGATGGCTTGCTCAAATTGCATAGAACAAATCTAGCGGCGGCGCGGACGCCGCATGCAATTTGATCCAGATCAAACGAAACGGCTTGCCGCGCTGCGCTTGCCCATAGAAAAGACCAACCCCTCAGTGAGCGGCCCTTTGGGCCATGTTTTCCGAAAAACCGTTCGCAGCACTCCCGACCTCGGCCGTTGATCCGTCCCGTTTTCGCCTGCCCCAGATCGCTACGTAGAAGTGAGGGAGAGCAAAAAACCGCGCCAGCCAGATAAAGCCCTGTCTGTCACGCTTTCTTGCAATCCCTGTATATGACTCACGCTTGCGCGGGATAGCTACGCGACACTTCGTGAGGACAGGCGAAAACGGGACGGATCATCAACCATAAGTCAATCATGAGCACTTCAAACCATTCGGAAAACCAGAAAAGTCACGTTGAGAGCGGCTCTACGGTCCAGATCATTGGGTGCGTCATGCTGCGTGTAGTCGCAGCATCCATGCGGCTTGTGGATTCTGCGACTACGCTTCGCTCCGCGCAGAATGACAACACTTAATTGCCGGGTGAATAGGAATAAACGCTTTTGACATCATGAGCGAAATTGAGGCATCGGCAGAAAAAGACGAAACCCGACCCGCCTACTGGCTTTCCAAAGCAAAAGCGGCCCGCCAGATGACTGACAGACCGCTTGGAAATGCGTGGCGCGCCCAGCGCGATTCGAACGCACGACCCCTGCCTTCGGAGGGCAGTACTCTATCCAACTGAGCTATGGGCGCTTGGGAGGCAGGATTTTACCTTTTGCCGGCGGGCGCGTCCAATCAAACGTTTCCGACAGAGCGGGGCACTTTCAGTAAGCAAATGGCGCGCCACGATGGCAAATCGTTGATTTATAAAGAAGTTACAACTTTGCCGTTTGGAGGGTGTTATAGCGCCGACAATTAAGGATTGAACAAAACATCATTCTATTCAGGCCCGTAGGGGAGTTGCATGCAACGCCCCTATAATCGTTACTTGTCGGGTCAAGAATATTTTCGGCACCGCAGCGCCACCGCTTCCTGCTGTTCAGAACGGGGACATCCTAGACAGGTGTTCGGTAAAACCATGAAAAATTGGTACGATCAAAGCCTTGGTCTGTTCAACAGAAAACCTATTCAGCCACGGAATACGCTGGCGCCCAATCGTCCGTGATGTGACATGCAAGCCATCGCCCATAGTGCGCCAACGCCCGGGTAAATTGCAGCGTTTCCGGCTGCGTCAGGAAGGAGCTTTGAAATGAACGAATTCAGTTACCGCATTCTGGGCGATACTTTCCACAGTGACACGCTGGTGCGCTTCTCGCACTGCGACCCGGCAGGTATCGTCTTCTACCCGCAGTACTTCATCATGTTCAACGGCCTGGTGGAAGACTGGTTCAACCGGGGGTTGGGCATGAACTATGCCCGTTACATCACCGAACACCGGCTTGGCTTTCCCATCGTCAAGCTCGAATGCGATTTCGTCTCTCCCTCCAAGATCGGCGAGATCATCACCCTCGCCCTGAAACTGGAGCGACTCGGCAAAAGTTCCATGCAGGTCGCCATCAACTGTACTTACGAGGGAGAAGAACGACTGCGCGCCCGCATCGTGCATGTGGCGATGGATCTCGACCGGCAGCGCGCCCGGCCCGTGCCCGACGATCTGCGCGGGCTGATGCTGGCTTTTCAGCAAGGGCAATTTGACATCAACAATATACTGGAAGACCGGAGAGGCAGCGCATGATTCAGCTCGTCCCCGCGCGAGTGGACGCGCCCGAAAGGCTATTCCAACGGCGTTGCCACCAACGGTCACAGGCGCTTCATCGCTGGCCAGGCCCGCTGAAACAGCGACGAACAATTCCAGACTGACAATCTGCTCGGCCAGGTGTGCCAGGCTCTCAGCAACATCGGCGAAAAGGGGTCACCCGTCAGCCAGCCCGTGTCAATGGAGTAAAGCGAATCCAGCAGATCATGGCCGAGGGCATCCGGGGATTTTTGAGCGACCTGGTAAACGTTACCGCCGGTCAATCGAAGTAGCTGCGGGCCGCTTCAAAGCGCTGGGCATAATAGGGATCGCCGAGAGCGTCGATGCGGACGCGGCCGTTGCTCGATGGCGCATGAATGAAGCGGGCGTCGCCGAGGTAGATGCCGACGTGTGAGAATGAGCGGTGGCTGGTGTTGAAAAAGACCAGATCGCCCGGCCGTAGCGCCGCCCGCTCGACCGGCCGGCCGCCGCGGGCGATGTCGGCGGCGCTGCCGCTGATCTTGAGGCCGGCGGCGCGGGCGTAGATGTAGCTGACCATGCCGCTGCAATCGAGTCCAGCCTCCGGGTTCTTGCCGCCGAAGCGGTAGCCGGTGTCGAGCAGGCTGAGGGCGTACAGTACGATTTCGTTGCCTGCCGCGCTGCCGGCGGTCGCCGTTGGCGCGCTCATGCTCGCCGCCGTTGGCCGGCTGGCGGGCGTGCCGCAAGCGGCCAGCAGCAGCGCGGCGAGCAGGGCGAGAAGCGAGGATAGCGTGGATTTGAAGTTCATGTTGTTTCTGCAATATAGCCATTAACTCAGCGTTTTTACAGAGGTTTATCATCATGAAATTACAGGATGGGGATTTGCTGCGAAGCGCCAATTGGATCGGCGGCCAGTGGGTTGGCGCGGATGATGGCGCCATGCTGCCGGTGTTCGATCCGGCCAGCGGCGAGCAACTGGCCACGGCGCCGCGCTGCGGGGCGGTCGAGACGCGCCGCGCCATCGCCGCCGCCGAGGCGGCGCTGCCGGCCTGGCGGGCGCTGACCGCCAAGCGCCGGGGGCAGATCCTGCAAACCTGGAACCGTCTGCTTCTCGACCATGCCGACGATCTCGCCCAACTCATCACCGCCGAGGGTGGCAAGCCGCTGGCCGAGGCCAGGGGCGAGGTGATGTACGGCGCTTCCTTCGTCGAATGGTTCGCCGAGGAGGGTAAACGCACCTACGGCGAGAGCATTCCCAGCCCGGCTTCCAACACCCGCTTGCTGGTGGTCAAGCAGCCAATCGGCGTCTGTGCGGCGATCACGCCGTGGAATTTTCCGCTGGCGATGATTACCCGCAAGGTCGCGCCAGCCCTGGCTGCCGGCTGCACGGTGGTGGTCAAGCCGGCCGAGGCGACGCCGTTGACGGCGCTGGCGCTGGCTGTGCTGGCCGAACGGGCCGGCTTGCCGGCCGGCGTGTTCAATGTGGTGACCGGCGATCCGGCGGCGATCGGCGGCGAACTGACGGCCAACCCGACTGTCCGCAAGCTCTCCTTTACCGGTTCGACCGCGGTTGGTCGGCTGCTGATGGCGCAATGTGCGCCGACGGTGAAGAAGTTGTCGCTGGAACTGGGCGGCAACGCGCCCTTCATCGTTTTTGACGACGCCGATCTCGATGCCGCGGTCGACGGCGCGATCAGCGCCAAATATCGCAACACCGGCCAGACCTGCGTTTGCGCCAACCGCTTTCTGATCCAGTCGGGCATTTACGAGAATTTTGCCGCCCGCCTGGCCGAACGCGCGCAGGCGCTCACGGTTGGCCCCGGCAGCGCCCCCGGCGTCGCCCAGGGGCCGCTCATCAACGCCGCCGGCCTCGCCAAGGTCGAGGCGCATGTCGCCGATGCC
>WQUQ01000098.1 GCA_009782025.1 Desulfobulbus sp.
AGCGCCCCTCGTTCATCACGCACAGGCTGCCGAAGCCGAACACCTCGATTTCCACCGAGGTGTTCTGGATGACGTGCTCGACCTGGGCCAGCGTCAGCACCCGCGGCAGCACCGCCCGGCGAACGCCGAACTCGCGCTGGCAGAAGTTGATGGCCTCGTAACTGGTGGCCGACCCCTGCACCGACAAATGCAGACGCTGCTGCGGATGGCGCTTGCTGGCATAGTCGAGCAGGCCGGCGTCGGCCAGGATGATGGCATCGACGCCCTCATCGACCGCCGCATCCACCGCCTTCTGCCAATCGGCCACGCGCCCGGCCTGAGCAAACGTGTTGATCGCCAGCAGCACCTCGCGGCCCTTGCCGTGGGCGTAGCGTATGCCCTCGGTCATGGCCTTGGCGTCGAAATTCAGGCCGGCGAAATTGCGGGCATTGGTATCGTTCTTGTAGCCGAGATAAACGGCATCGGCCCCGTTATCGACAGCAGCCTTCAGCGCCGGCAGACTGCCGGCGGGGCAAATCAGGTCGGGTAACGGGTTCATGGGCGCGTCCGGGAAATCGAACGAAGCAGTATACCAGCCCTTTCGCGGGCCATTGAATATCGCCGGCGCAGCCCAGGACAAGCACATCAATGACAACGAGGAACACCCCCATCCCAAGCCGCCGCCCGAAGCGGGTTGCACCCCGGCGCAACGGATCGACTGGTATCGCTGCCGCTGAGAAAGTGGAACCTTGTTTCATGTCCTCAAAGGCTCCTGGCACGCAGCCTGTCGCTCGTTTTGCAAAAATTTCCCGTTCAGCCAAGCATGTCGGCTGCGATGACGGCGCGCAGCACGGTTTGCGTTTCATCGCGGCGGAGGCGCCTGGAAAACCACCATAAAGCGCCTTTCCTGATGCTCCAGTCGGCTTCGTGGCCGGCCAGGAGCAGCGCCGCCAGGCGGCCGAGCGTCGGCTGGTGGCCGACCAGCAGCGCCGCGCCGGCGGCCTGTGGCCAGCCGGCAGCGGCAATCAGGGCGGGAACGTCGGCGCCGGGGCCGAGCCGGCGCTCGATCGTGAACGGCAGATGCAGCGCCTCTGCCGTCTGCCGTGTGCGCACCGCCGGGCTGACCAGGATGCGCAAGCCTTGCGGCTGCTGCGCCTTGATCCAGGCCGCCATGAGCTTGGCCTGGCGCCGGCCGCGCTCGGTCAGGGGGCGTTGCAGATCGTCGTCGCCTTCTTCAGCTTCGGCGTGACGCCACAACAACAGATCCCTGCGTGTTGCTTCGGGTAAATCCGGCATGCCGCCCTCCCTTTATTGTGCCGCGATGGCCGCAGTATAGGCTGCTTGGCGCACCTTGCCGGCGACGCCACCGGGTTTTTCCGAAAGCCCTTGCCAAGCCTCGCGAATCGCCGAATACTCGGCGGACGGCGCGACCCGCCGCAGAACAACGACGGTTCGAGGATCATCTACTGCACGGAGGAGAGTCATCATGGAAGCCCATTCGGATGCCGGCAAGATCGTTTCCGCCCGCGATGCCGTCCGCCTCATCAAGGATGGCGATACCGTCGCCACCGGCGGTTTCGTCGGCATCGGCTTTCCCGAGAATATCGCCGTCGCCCTCGAACAGCGCTTTCTCGAAGCGGTGGCCAACGACGACCACGGCCAGGGCAGCCCGCGCAACCTGACGCTGGTTTACGCCGCCGGCCAGGGCGACGGCAAGGAGCGCGGCCTCAACCATCTGGGCCATGACGGGCTGGTTGGCCGGGTCATCGGCGGTCACTGGGGACTGGTGCCGAAGTTGCAGCAACTGGCGGTGGCCAACCGCATCGAGGCCTGGAATCTGCCGCAGGGCGTGATTTCTCACTTGTTCCGCGACATCGCCGCCGGCAAGCCGGGGACGCTGACCCATGTCGGGCTGGGCACCTTCGTCGATCCGCGTTTCGGCGGCGGCAAGCTCAACGCCCGCACGACCGAGGATCTGGTTCGGCTGATGCCGATCGACGGCGAGGAATACCTGTTCTACAAGGCTTTTCCGATCAACGTCGGGATCATCCGCGGCACCACCGCCGATCCCGACGGCAACATCAGCATGGAAAAGGAGGCGCTGACGCTGGAGGCCCTGGCGATTGCCACCGCCGTCCGCAATTCGGGCGGCATCATCATCGTCCAGGTCGAGCGCATCGCCGAGCGCGGCACGCTCAACCCGCGCCGGGTGACGATTCCCGGCATTCTGGTCGATTGCGTGGTGGTCGCCGAGAAGCCCGAGTACCACATGCAGACCTTCATCGAGCCATACAGCCCGGCCTTCGCCGGCGAGATCAGGGTGCCGATGTCGACCATCGCGCCGATGGCGATGAGCGAGCGCAAGATCATCGCCCGCCGGGCGGCGCTCGAATTGCGCGCCAACGCCGTCGTCAATCTCGGCATCGGCATGCCCGAAGGCGTTGCCGACGTGGCCGCCGAGGAACACATCATCGACCTCTTGACGCTGACCGCCGAACCCGGCGTGGTCGGCGGCGTGCCGGCCGGCGGCCTCAGTTTCGGCGCCGCCACCAATACCCAGGCGATCATCGACCAGCCCAGCCAGTTCGATTTCTATGACGGCGGCGGCCTCGACATCGCCGTGCTCGGCCTGGCCCAGGCCGACCGCCAGGGCAATCTCAACGTCTCCAGGTTCGGCCCGCGCCTGGCCGGCGCCGGCGGCTTCATCAACATTTCGCAAAATGCCAAGAAAGTGGTTTTCGTCGGCACCTTCACCGCCGGCAAGATGCGGGTCGACATCAGGGACGGCCGCCTGCGCATCGTCGAGGACGGCGGCGCCATCAAGTTCGTCGACGAGGTCGAGCACCGCACCTTCAGCGGGCCGCAGGCCGTCAAATGGGGCCGCGACGTGATCTACATCACCGAGCGCTGCGTTTTCGCGCTGACGCCGGAGGGCCTGGAGTTGACCGAGATCGCGCCGGGCGTCGACCTGCAACGCGACATCCTCGACAAGATGGCCTTCCGCCCGATAGTGCACGGCGAACCCAAGCTGATGGACGCGCGCATCTTCGCCGAGGAGCCGATGGAAATCCGCGCCGATCTGCTGGAGCGGCCGCTGCCCGAGCGCCTGACCTACAACGCCGGGCAGAACCTGTTCCTGCTCGACTTCTCCGGCCTTTCGGTGCGCAGCAAGGCCGACATCGAGCGCATCCGCGCCGCCGTCGCCGAGTGCCTGGCGCCGGTCGGCCACAAGGTTTACGCCATCGTCAATTACGACCGCTTCAATATCGTGCCGGAACTGGCCGACGCCTATGCCGAGATGGTGCGCGACGTGGTGCAGACCTATTACCACGATGTCACCCGCTACACGTCGAGCGCTTTTCTGCGCGTCAAGCTCGGCCAGGCCCTGGCCGGCCATCAGATGGCGCCGCAGATCTACGCCAGCGCCGCCGAGGCCCAGGGCTGGCTGGCCGATGATTGAGTCGCCGCGATGAACGATTGCCGATTGCCCGCTCAGGCGGCGAAAATCCAGCCGTTTTCGCGGCGCAGGGCGCCCACCAGCAGCAGGTCGCGTTCGACGCGGCCGGCCAGCGTTTCCTCGTCGAGGCCGAGGTAGCGCTGGTTGACGTCGACGGCGAAGGGCAGTTCGCGGACGAAGCTGCGGAAGGCGTCGACCGGCAGCCGCTGGCGTTCGAGCATGGCGAAGGAGACGATGACCTTGATCGCGTGCCAGGCCAGTTTGTCGATGTCGGCGGCAAAGGCGTCGAGGCGGCGGAAGGCCAGAGCGAAGGCTTGGTCGACCTCGGCGAAGGGGCTGCCGTGGCCGGGGATGATGATGTCGATGGGCAGCGCGGCGAGCGTTTCGAGCGTCGCGCGGGTCGCCGCCAGACCCTCGGCCTCGCCCAGGAGTTCCGGGAAGATGACGCCGAAGCCGTTTTGCCACAGCGCGTCGCCCGAAATCAGCAGACGCTGGTCCGGGTTGTAGTAAACCAGCGCCTCCATGTCGTGACCGGGCGCGGCCAGCGCTTGCCAGACCAGGTCGCCCATGACGATCTCGTTGCCGGGGCCGATCAGGCCGTCGTGCTGGAAGCGGGCGCTTTGCTGGCCGAGCGGCGAGAGCAGCAGCGCGTTCTCGTCCCAGTCGGCGATGGTGGCGTGCAGCCCGGCCGGAACCGTGATCGAGCAGCCGAAGGCGGCCTGTAGCGCGGCGTTGCCGCCGATGTGGTCGGAATGCGAATGGGTGTTCAGGAGGCGCTTCAGGCGGCGGCCGGCGAGCGCCTGGCCGACCAGCGCCACGGTCTGTTCGGCATGGCTGACGTAGCCGCTGTCGACCAGCGTCGCCTCGTCGCCTTCGAGGAACAAAATGGTGTTGGCCGACAGCCAGCCGCGTTCGAGGACGAGCAGCGAGGCGGGAAGGCGTGGCGTCATCTCGGTTTGCTCGTCACGGGCGGGGCCAGCGGCGGCCGGCCGCAACCGAGGCAGTAGCCGGAATCGGGGTCGGTCATGCAGGCGCCGACGCAGAGAAGGAAATCCTCATCTGCCGGCGCGGCGTTGGGGTCAGCGGCTTGCCCGGCCAGGCGGCGTTTGGCAACGGCCGCCACGATTTTCTGCCGAGCAGCCGCATCGGCGGTGGACCAGGCGGCGATTTCGGCCAGGGTGCGCTGGCAGCCGGCGCACAGGCCGCTGATCGGGTCCATCTGGCAGGTATTGGTGCAGGGCGAGGCAGTCATCAGATCAGCATGAAACGGTGTTGTTGGTCGCGCACGGCGGCGACGGCCTCGCTGGCTTCGTCGCGGCGGATGCGGACGAGCATGGCCAGGTGCAGGCGCTGGTCGCGGGTGCTGAATTCGGGAAAATGCAGGGTCTGGACGCTGGCGTCGTCGCCCGGCTCGCGAATGGCGCCGAGGCGGTCGACGCTGATGCTGAACGGCGTCAGGCGCAGCGCTGGCTCCGGTTTCATCAGAAAGTCGCCGAGCGCGGCAAGCAAGGGGTCGGGCATCAAGGTCTCGGCAACCTGCCGCAAATGGGCGTCGAGGTCGATGAGGCGGCGGCTGCGCACCTCGCCCTCGCGGTTTGGAGCGCTGCGCAGCGTCTTCAGGTCGGCGCGCAGATCGTCGCGTTCGTGGCGCAAGGCGTCGAGGTGCTCCTGAAAGGTGCGCAGCAGGCTTTCCAGCGCCCGGTCGCGCAGGCATTGGCGCAGATCGCCGAGGTCGCACCGGGGTTCGACCAGCGTCTGGCCGGAAAAGAACAACACCCGTTGCGGCACGTCGTTTTCGATCAGATCGCCGCGGCGCGTCATGCCGAGTTGCTGTTTCTCCTGGCGGCGGGCGACGAGCAGGGCATGAAAATGATCCTCATGCCAACAGGCCGGGTCGGTCAGAAAGTCGCGCACGGCCTGGCTGCGGCCGAGCATCTGCTCGATGTCGTCGGCGGTGGCGAACAGCGCATGCACCAGCGGGTCAGTGGCGAAAGCCTGGCGCTCGACGACGATCGGCCCCGGCAGCGCGTCGACCAGGCCGGCGCAGTAGCCGAGCGCATGGGTCAAGGGCGCGGCCAGGCGGCGGTCGAAATGGCTGGCGGCGCGCAGCATCGGATCGACCCGCTCGGCCACCCGGACCAGCGCGTCGGCCAATCGCGGGTCGGGCGGCGGGGCGGGCTTGAGAAAATCGGTGACAGTGGAGAAAAGGTTCACGATAGGACGCGGTCGACTTTGGCGCTGTTCGGATCGTTGAGGAGGATAGCGGAAAAATTACGCCGCGATCCAGTTCGGCGAGCGCTTGTCGAGAAACCGCGGCATCCTGGTCGAGGGCGACGCAGGCGGCGGCCAGTTCGGCGATCAGGGTTTCGTCGAAGGCATTGTGCCGATCGGGGCGATTCATCCAGATCGTCGCGATCCGGTTGGATCGTTCGATTTCTATTCACCCGGCCATTGAAGTTTGTCATTGCGCGCTCCGTCGCGGAATCCAAAACCCGCATGGATGCTGCGACTACGCGCAGCATGACGAGTGAGGATAGTCAATATTTGATAGCCGGTTCTATAGGGCGGTGTAGGACATTTTGGGGTTTTTCTCCTGGTTTATGGGTTTATTGAGGTGGGGGTGGTTTTTCTGAAATGCCAAGTTCCG
>WQUQ01000099.1 GCA_009782025.1 Desulfobulbus sp.
TTCAGAATCCATCGTCATTGCGAGGCACGTCGTGCCGTGGCAATCCAGACCGCTGCCTGGATTGCCGCGGGGCTTCGCCCCTCGCAATGACGGCGGAAATGTCAATGCTTAAATGTCAATGCTTAATGGCCGGCTCTATAGCGACCCCGACCAGCCGCTTTGAGCGGCTCACAATCGAATGCCCCCGGCTCTGCCGGGGGATTGTTACCTTATTGCCAACACTTGCGGAGCGCTGGCCTTGAGGGTGAAGCCGGTGCGGCTTAGTGGCTGGAAGCGCCCGCTGCGCCGATGCCGGTTTCCGAACGGATCAACTGGTCGGGATACAGGGCGCGTTCCTTCTTCGCCTGCTCGCTGTTATCGAGCAGCGAGACGATCCAGATGACCAGGAAAGCGGCGGGCATCGAGATGAACGACGGCGAGGCATACTTGAACAGCGCGCTGCCCTTCGGGTTGCCGAGCGCGGCTTCCCAGACGCCCGGCGAAACCACCGTCAGCACGATCGACAGGATCAGGCCGACCGCGCCGCCAATCACCGCGCCACGCGTCGTGCAGTTCTTCCACAGCACCGACATGAACAGCACCGGGAAGTTGCTCGAACAGGCGACGGAGAAGGCCAGCATGACCATGAAGGCGACGTTCTGCTTCTCGAAGATGATGCCCAGCAGCACGGCGACGATGCCCAGCGCAACGGTGGTGATCTTGGAAACGCGCAGTTCGGTAGCCGAATCAACCTTGCCATGACGCCAGACGGAAGCGTACAGGTCGTGCGACACGGCCGAGGCACCGGACAGCGTCAGACCGGCGACCACCGCCAGGATGGTGGCGAAGGCCACGGCCGAGATGAAGCCGAGGAACATGTTACCCCCGACCGCCTCGGCCAGCAGCACGGCCGGCATGTTGCCGCCGCCCCGGAGGCAGTTCTGCAACGGGCCGGAGGTGCACTCGGCCAGCGGCTTGGCGAAGAACTCGCCCTCGTGGCTGATGAGGAAGTAGATGGCGCCGAAACCGATGATGAAGGTCAGGATGTAGAAGTAACCGATCCAGGTCGTTGCCCAGGCCACCGATTTGCGCGCTTCCTTGGCGTTCGGCACGGTAAAGAAGCGCATCAGGATGTGCGGCAGGCCAGCCGTGCCGAACATCAGCGCCATGCCGACGGCAATGGCGGAAATCGGATCGGTAATCAGCGACCCCGGTCCCATGATGGCGTCGTGCTTCGGATGGATCTCGACGGCCTTGGCGAACATCGCCTCCGGCGAGAAGCCGAACTGGAACAGCACGGCCAGCGCCATGAAGGTGGCGCCGCCGAGCAGCATCACCGCCTTGATGATCTGCACCCAGGTAGTCGCCGTCATGCCGCCGAACAGCACGTAGAGCAACATGATGATGCCGACCAGCACCTCGGCCCAGATGTACTCCAGACCAAACAGCACCTTGATGAGCTGACCGGCGCCGACCATCTGGGCAATCAGATAGAAGGCGACGACGACCAGGGTGCCGGTGGCGGCGAAGGTGCGCGTCGGGCCAGGGGCGAAGCGGTAGGCGGCGACGTCGGCGAAGGTGAATTTGCCGAGGTTGCGCAGCCGTTCGGCCATCAGGAAGGTGAGCACGGGCCAGCCGACCAGCCAGCCGATCGAGAAGATCAGACCGTCGAAGCCGCTGCCGAACACCAGCGCGGAGATGCCGAGGAAGGACGCCGCCGACATGTAGTCGCCGGCAATCGCCAGGCCGTTCTGAAAGCCGGTGATGCCGCCGCCGGCGGTGTAGAAGTCAGCCGCCGTCTTGGTCTTGCTGGCGGCCCATTTGGTGATCCACAGCGTCGCGCCGATGAAAATGGCGAACATGGCGATCGCCGTCCAGTTGGTGGCTTGCTGCTGCGTTTGCCCCATATCCGCGCCAGCGGCGCAGGCCAGGCCGGCAACGCCGGCCAGCGCGATGGCGGCGACGGCGTGGGAGAGTTTGACGACCGGCTTCATTGCTGGCTCTCCTTGATGATGGCGTCCGCTTCCGCATCGAACTCGGAATTGGCCCGGCGAACGTAGATCCAGGTCAGGATGATCGTAATCAGGATGACGCCGAGACCCATCGGGATGCCGACCGAGGTGACGCCGCCGGCGCTGAGTTTGGCGGCCAGCAAGGATTTATCGAAGGCGATCAGCAGAATGTAGCCATAGTAGGCAATGAACACCAGAACGAGCATGATGAGCGAGAACGCGTTGCGTTTGCTGACCAGCGCCTGGAATTTCGGGTTTCCCCGAATACGCGCATAGATTTCTTGAGACATGTTTCCTCCTGTTATTTTTGACTCCAGGGCCTGTCGAACGGATCGCCGGTTCACCCTGCTGGATGAAACGGCCCGCCAACCCCCCGGCAAAGTTTAGATTGAGGGGCAAGCAGGGCGAACTAGGGGCGACCCTAGTTTCTCCCCCTGACCCACGGCGAGCATGAGAGAATGCACGCCATGCGCCAGAAGACCCGCCAACTTGCCGATGACGCGCCGCCCGCGCTCTTGCCTGGGCGCCCGCGCGCCGCGATCTATATCGTCGACGAGGAACGGCAAATCGTGCTCTACGCCAACCCGGAAATGCACCGCCTGGACAGCCGTCTGGCCGAAATCGGCCCGCATGCCTTTGAAGCGCAGTTCGTCCGCGAGCCGGCGGCCGGTTGCGTTTCCGGCGTCCTGCGGCACACCGTGACCGGGCGCTGGTATCGCTTGCAGGAAGAGTCGATTCCGTGGGGCAGGCGGCGCCATGTCAAGCTCAAGGTGCTCGACGACGTGACCGAGCAGAAGAACGCCCGGATGTTGCGCGAACAGCGGCGCGAGTCGGCGCACCAGGCCAGCCGCTTGAGCACCCTGGCTGAAATCGCCTCGACGCTGGCGCACGAGATCAACCAGCCGCTGACCGTCATCACCACCTATACCGAAGCCTGCCAGCGCCTGTTGCAGGCATCGAAAATCGACCACGCGGAAATCATCGCCGTGCTCGCCAAGTGCCATACCCAGGCGGTGCGCGCCTCGTCGATCATCGAGCGGCTGCGCGAATTCATCAGCCAGCGCCGGCATCAGCCCGCGCCCTGGCCGGTCGCGGCGCTGGTGGCCGAGGCGCTCGATGTCGGCCGCCCGTTGCTCGAAGCGGCGCAAATCAGCGTTGACAGCCAACAGGTCGCGGACGATCTGGTCGTCATCGGCGACCGGATTCTCCTGGTGCAACTCCTGGTCAACCTGATCCGCAATGCCATCGACGCCATGCGCTCGACGCCGGAGAACGAGCGGCGGCTGACCATCGCCGCAACGCCCGAGGCTGGGGAAATACAGATCTCCGTTGCCGATCGCGGCTGCGGTTTGCCAACGCCGGATGTCGAGGCCTTGTTCACGCCCTTCTACACCACCAAGGGCGAGGGCCTCGGCCTGGGTCTGGCCATCTGCCGCTCGGTGGCCGAAAGCCACAACGGTCGCTTGTGGGCAAGCGGCAACGCCGAGGGCGGCGCGACCTTCTTCCTCGCCATTCCCGTCGAGGCAGTTGCCGCATGAATGCCTCCGCCGTTCCCTCGCAGATCGTCTACATCGTCGACGACGATGCCGACATCCGCGACGCCCTGGCCTTGCTGATGCGTTCCGCCGGCCTGTCGGCCGCCACCTTCCCCTCCGCCCGCGATTTTCTCGCCCGCGTCACGCCGCGCGATTCCGGCTGTCTGGTGCTTGACATTCGCATTCCGGGCATGAGCGGCATCGAGTTGCAGGCTGAAATGCGCAAGCGGCGCATCGAATTGCCGATCATTTTTCTCACCGGCTACGGCGACGTGCCGCTGGTGGTCAAAGCGATGAAAGCCGGCGCCGCCGATTTCATCCAGAAACCGCTGGAACAACAGCGCCTGGTCGCGGCAGTCACCCAGGCACTCAAGGAAGACGCCAGCCGGCCGCGCGCGGAGGGCCAGAGCGACAATCCGCCGGACCGGCTGGCCAGCCTTTCCCGGCGCGAACAAGAAGTGTTGCAGGAAATGATCCGCGGCCGGCCAAGTCGGGAAATCGCCGAAACGCTGTGCATCAGCATCAAGACGGTCGAATTCCACCGCGCCAACATCCGCGAAAAACTGGGCGCGACGAACCTGGCCGATCTGTTCCGCCTGGTGTTCAAGCAGGAATAACCGCCGGCCGGCGAATCATTCCAGACTGACCCGCGCCTGCCGGCTGCTTTCCTCGCAAATAAAACTCACCGGCAGAAATTTCTCGATGATCTCGCAGTTGGTTTTCAGGTGCGACGACAGCGCCGGGGTGGTGAAACTGCCCTGACCGGCAAGGGCCATCGGCAGCAACAGTTGATCCGCCAGATGCTCGCCGACCGCCGCGCCGCTGTCGCGATAGCGGCGCGCCTCGCTGACGGCGCGGTCGGCCACCGCTTCCGCCGGCAGCCCACGTTCGCCATAGGCCGATAGCACTTCGACGACCTCGGGATATTCCAGCACGATCAGCAGCGCGTTACCTGGCCCCTCGTTGCTCGGCAACACGCGCAATGCTTCGTCCAGCGGGCCAAGCTGGCTGGCCGCGCGCTGCATTTCGCGCTTGGCGACTTCGGCGGGAACGCCGGCTACAATGCCGATGGCGCTCTGCCGGCACAACTCGCCGCGGGCTTCCAGCCGCAGCGGCTGCCAGTCGTGCACCGGTTCCGTCCGCGCCAGCAATTCGCCGCCGCCGGCCGGATAGAAACCATGACGCAGCAATTCAATGGCCAGCGTCACGCCCATCCGCCGCAACAGCGGCTGCCAACTGCGGATGAGAAAATCCGCCGGCGGCGCGGACGGGTTATGGGTGCCGCCGGTAATGCGCAGCGTGCTCGGGCCATCGGCAAACCACAGCGCCGGCAACACCGTTTGCAGCACCAGCGTGCAACTACCCGCCGAACCAATGGCATGGCGATAATCGCCGGCGCGGATCGGCCCCGGCTTGAAGCGCACGCTTGGCGAGCCGAGCGCTGCGCCCTCCACCGCCGCGCCGCACACCGCCTGCGCCGCCTGGATAGCCGTCAGATGCTGGCGCAACAGCCCCGGTTTCTTGCGCCCGGCGCGAATGCGCTCGATGACGAACGGCGTGCCGGTAATCATCGACAGGCTCAAGGCCGTCCGCAATATCTGCCCGCCGCCTTCGCCGCGCGAGCCGTCAAGTTCGAGGTATTCCATAAGATTGTTCTGCCATTCAGGAGTCCCGCAACGGGCGTATCGTCGCCATGGTCAGGAATAACCTTTGGCTGTTGTTTGGAAAGGCGATAAATCCGTATTTGCGATAAAACCGGGTGGCCAGATCATCCCTGGCGTCCACGACCATGGCGTGAACGGCCATCACTTCTGTCGCAAGCAATGTACGGTGCATGGCATCCATGAGCAGGAATTCGCCCAACCCCAGCCCCTGAGCATCCCGATCCACCGCCAAGCGGCCAAGCAGAACAGCGGGGACAGGGTAGCGCGGCAGCTTTCTGGCCTGCTCATCGGGCAGATCTTCGCGCTGAAAGCTCGTGGCGCTCAAGCTGTAATAGCCGCTGACCGTGGCGCTCGCGGGCCGCACCGCAGCAAAGACGCGGGCAATGTCGCGCCTGATGTCCTGCCCGGCATGTTCCCGGAGATAGCGGTCGAGTTCCGACGCGCCGCACGAGAAAGCGGTACGATCATGCGTCTTGCTGTCCAATGGCAAAATCTGCCACGTCGATGACGACAGCATCAGCCGGTCGCCTTTTGGTACTTGGCGAAGGCGTTGCGCAATGCGGCGTTGGGTGCTGGCGGATTGCTCAAGGCATCATAGAATACCTTCCAGTCCGCAGCCGACAATGTAACCGACTCGTTCTCGCGGATCACCTTTTCAGCCTCGATCAAGGCGGTTGTCAGCACAAACTGACTCACCGTTTTATGGCGATAGTTGGCCGCACGCTGAAGCGCGATCTTGGCTTCGGCATTCAGGCGGATTTGCAGCCGATCATCTTTGGCTTCTGTGGCGCGGGTCATGGGGCAATCCTCGGAAAATGATGCGCTATTGTACTTCCGTATGGAGTACAAATAGAAGCACG
>WQUQ01000100.1 GCA_009782025.1 Desulfobulbus sp.
AGCGAAGCGTAGTCGCAGAATCCACGAGCCGCATGGATGCTGCGACTACGCGCAGCATGACGTAGCGGGAATGTTCAATGCTTAATTGCCGGATCAATAGTCTATATTTACCGATTTCATCATGCGCTCCCTACTTCTGCTCCTGTTGCTCGTCGCCGGCCTGGCAACGCCCGCTCTCGGCGGCCCGGCACCCTGGTACTGGTGGTTCAGCCGCGATGCGCCCAATCGCATTTGCTGGCAGACCTCGCCCGGCGACGGCTGGGTGCGCGAACCCCAGCCCTTCCGTGACGCCCGTTGCCGCGACCGGCTGTAAGTGGCGGCCGTCTATGCGCCACCGCCCGACCGCGGACTGACCGTGGTATTCGCCGACGACGCGCTGATCGTCGTCGACAAGCCGGCTGGTCTACTCTCCGTGCCGGGACGCGGCGCGGACAAGCAGGATTGCCTGCTCAGCCGGGCGCAAGCGACCTTTCCCGACGCGCTGACGGTGCACCGCCTCGACCTGTCGACCTCGGGCCTGTTGTTGCTGGCGCGTGGGCTGGCGATGCAAAGCGCGCTCTCCCGGCTGTTCCGCGAACGGCGGGTGGACAAACGCTACGTCGCCGAAGTCGAGGGCTGCCTCGCCGATGAGGCTGGCGAAATCGACCTGCCGCTGATTGGCGACTGGCCAAACCGGCCGCGACAAAAGATCGACTTCGCTATTGGCAAGCGCTCACTGACACGATTCCGCACGCTTTGGCGCGACCCGGCGGGCCGCTCCAGCCGGGTCGAACTGGAACCGGTGACCGGTCGCACCCACCAGTTGCGCGTCCATCTGGCCGCCCTCGGTCACCCGATCATTGGCGACGAACTCTACGGCAGCGGCTCGCTCGCCAGCGGCGAGCGCCTGCGCCTGCACGCCACCGATTTGCGTTTTGACCATCCGCTGACCGGGCAGTCCCTGCATTTTCATCGCCCGGCGCCGTTCTGAAATGGCGTGAGCGCCGTATAATCCCCGCGTTTTCAACCCCTTGCCCCGGTTTATTCCATTTTTAAATCAGCCGAGGACGCGAAGGCGAAGCGCAAACAGTGCGGTTGCACGGCAAGCGAAGCCGACAAAGTCATCGGTTGATTTGGAAATGGAATTACCGGCCCATCAGGCAACATCATGATCCCGCATGACATCAACCCGGTATTGCTGACCTTTGTCATCGTTTATTTGCTGGGCACCCTCGCCTTGGGGTTGTGGGCGGGGCGGCGGATCAAGAATACGGCGGATTTCGCCCTGGCCGGGCGCAATTTGCCGCTGGCGATGATCGTGACCACCACCTTCGCCACCTGGTTTGGCGCGGAAACGGTCATGGGCATTCCGGCCAGTTTCCTCCAGGGCGGACTGGGCGCAATCGTCGAAGATCCCTTCGGCGCGGGCACCTGCCTGATCCTGGTCGGGGCTTTTTTCGCGGCCCGGCTGTATCGCATGAACCTCTTGACCATCGGCGATTTTTATCGCCACCGCTTTGGCAAGGGGGTGGAGGTGTTCTGCTCGGTGGCGATCATCATCAGCTACCTGGGCTGGGTGGCCGCGCAGATCACCGCCCTGGGCATGGTGTTCAACGTGCTGACCGTCGGTCATCTGTCAATCACGGAAGGCATGGTCATCGGCACCCTGGCGGTGTTGATCTATGTGATTGTTGGCGGTTTTCTGGCTGTGGCCTGGACCGATTTCATCCAGATGATCGTGCTGGTCATCGGGCTGTCCATCATCGCCTGGTACGCCGCCGATCTGGCGGGAGGGGCCGACCAGGTCATCGCTCTGGCCAGCAGCAAGGATTTGTTCCGCTTCTTGCCGGCGGCCAACGCCAAAAGCAGCGACTGGTTTGCCTTTATCGGCGCGGGGCTGACCATGATGCTCGGCAGCATTCCGCAGCAGGACGTATTTCAGCGCGTGATGAGCGCCAAGGACGCGCGCACCGCCCAGCGCGGCGCGATGATCGGCGGGGCGGCGTACATTTTGTTCGCCTTTGTGCCGATGTTCATTCTGACCGCCGCGGTGGTGGTGATGGGGCAGGAAGCCCTCGATCTGGCGGCCAATGATTATCAGAAGGTGTTGCCGATCTTCATTCTGAAAAAAATGCCCCTGGTGATGCAGATTTTCTTTTTCGGAGCGCTGCTCTCGGCCATCAAAAGCACATCCTCGGCCACGCTGCTGGCCCCTTCAACCAGTTTTGTCGAAAACATCCTGAAAAACTTTTATCCGGCAATGAGCGACCGCAAACAGTTGATCGCCATGCGCGTGACCATCCTGGTGTTTACCCTGAGCGTACTGACCTACGCCATTTTGATGAGCGGCCACCCGATTTACGAGTTGGTGTCGCAGGCTTATCAGGTCACTCTGGTGGGCGCCTTCGTGCCGCTGGTGCTCGGCCTGTACTGGTCCCGCGCCACGACCCAGGGCGCGGTGCTGTCGCTGGGGCTGGGGGTGCTGGTTTGGGTGATGTTCCTGCTGCCCGGGCTGGCGTCGTGGAAAGAACAGATCCCTGGCCAGTTGGCCGGCTTGATCGCCGCCTTGCTCGGCATGATCGCCGGCTCCCTGCTGCCGCAATGGCTCCCCGACCACGGCTCGCACACTCATCGGCTGGCACCCCGCAGCGCCGCCTGAAGTCCTCAGCGCCGCAAATACTCCGCCGCATCCAGCGCGAAATAAGTCAGGATGCCATCCGCGCCGGCCCGCTTGAAGGCCAGCAGGCTTTCCAGCACCACCGCTTCTTCGACCAGCCAGCCGTTCTGCGCCGCCGCTTTGAGCATCGCGTATTCGCCGCTGACCTGGTAGGCGTAGGTCGGCACCTTGAACTCGTCCTTGACCCGGCGGACGATGTCGAGATACGGCATGCCGGGTTTGACCATGACCATGTCGGCGCCTTCGGCCAGGTCGAGGGCCACTTCGCGCAGGGCCTCGTTGCTGTTGCCGGGATCCATCTGGTAGGTGTGCTTGTTGCTCTTGCCGAGATTGGCGGCCGAACCGACGGCGTCGCGGAAGGGGCCGTAGAAGCTGGAGGCGTATTTGGCCGAATAGGCCAGGATGCGCGTGTAAATCAGGCCGCGCTCTTCCAGCGCCTGGCGAATGCAGCCGATGCGCCCGTCCATCATGTCCGACGGAGCGACGATGTCGACGCCGGCGGCGGCGTGGCACAGGGCCTGGCGCGTCAGCACGGCCAGCGTCTCGTCGTTGAGCACGTAGCCGGTTGCGTCGATCAGGCCGTCCTGGCCGTGGCTGGTGTAGGGGTCGAGGGCGACGTCGGTCATCACGCCCAGTTCGGGAAATTCGCGTTTCAGCGCGCGCACCACGCGCGGCACCAGGCCGTCGTCGTTGTAGGCTTCCTCGGCGTTCAGCGATTTCTTCGCCGGGTCGATCACCGGGAACAGCGCCAGCGCCGGAATGCCCAGTTTCACCGCGCGCTCGGCGGTTTTCAGCAGAAGATCCAGCGATTGCCGCTCGACGCCGGGCATCGACGCCACGTTTTCAGTCCGTCCCGCGCCATCGAGCACGAAGACCGGGTAGATGAAATCATCGGGCGTCAGCGCCGACTCGCGCATCAGGCGCCGCGAAAAATCGTCCCGCCGCATCCGGCGCATGCGGGTACCCGGAAAGATGCCGTTACTGTTCATGGTGCACACCTCATTGGATTGAACAAAAATTTTCGCCGCGCCTGGAACTTTTTGCCATGGCCCGCATCTGAGTCAGCGGATGGCGCGAGTCATCTCCCGCTTACCTCCCTGAGCGGGGTGTCTTGACTCCCCCGTCAAGGCATTTTGGCCCCCGGAACCCCCTTGTCCGGGGGCCTTTTCTTTTCCGGCAGCGGCATGCCGAGCCAGTGGGCGAATACCGCCTCGGCTTCATCGACGCCCGTTTTTTTCAGGCTGGAGAACAACTGCACCGAATACAGCCCGGCATCGCCCCAGGTCGCCACCTCGGCCTTGACCGAGCGCAACGCCTTGGTCTGCTCCTGCCGGCTCAGTTTGTCGGCCTTCGACAGCAGAATGTGGATCGGCCGGCCCGTCGGCCGGAACCAGTCGATCAGCCTGAGATCGAGATCGGTCATTGGCCGGCGGATGTCCATGATGACGGCCAGCCCGGCCAGTTGCTCGCGCTGCTCGAGATAAGGGCCGATCAGCCCTTCCCATTGCGCGCGGACGGCCTCCGGCGCCTTGGCATAGCCATAGCCGGGCAGATCGACGAAATATTTGCCGGCAGCCAGCGTGAAATAATTGAGATGTTGCGTGCGGCCCGGTGTTTTGCTGACATAGGCTAGGCGCACGCGGCCGGCC
This sequence comes from Desulfobulbus sp., assembly GCA_009782025.1. Taxonomy (GTDB): domain Bacteria; phylum Pseudomonadota; class Gammaproteobacteria; order Burkholderiales; family Rhodocyclaceae; genus Azonexus. The sequence continues at coordinate 4,306 of WQUQ01000100.1, forward strand.
AGCGTGTTGATGGCCGAGGATTTGCCGGCGTTGGAGCGGCCGGCGAAGGCCACTTCGCGGAGCGAATCCGGCGGCAGATCGCGGAGATGGGCGACGGTCGTGAGAAAAACCGCCTGCTGGAAGAGTGGCATGAAAGACTCGTGAGGCCCGCCGTAACCGGGCGAAGCGTTGTAGCATATCAGGTTTGAACCTCCCCTTCGGTCTGCGCAGGGTCGGCAGTGCGGTCACGAGGCCGCTTCGGTACACGCTTGCTTTCAGGCTTGGCAGCTTGGGTTCATTAGGAATAGACTGGCCGGATAACTAACACCGGAGGGGAATCCCATGAAAACGCTGAAGCAATTACTGGCCGACAAACTCCGTCCGCTGGCTGTCGTGGCGCCTGGCGATACGGTTTTCCATGCCCTTTACGTGATGTCCGAGCACGATGTCGGGGCCGTTCTGGTGCTCGATGGCGAGCGCCTGGTCGGCATCTTTTCCGAGCGCGACTACGCGCGCCGGGTGGTTCTCCAGGGCAGAGTCTCCAGGGATACGGCGGTACGCGAAGTGATGAGCGATCGCGTTGCCTACGTCACCCACGCCGCGACGGTCGAGGAATGTATGGCCCTGATGACGGAAAAGCGTTTTCGCCACCTGCCGATACTCAACGAGGATGGCTCGGTCGCCGGCGTGGTTTCCATCGGCGATATGGTCAAGGAAACCATCAGTTCGCAGCAATTCCTGATGAAAGAAATGGAGCGTTACATCGCCGGCTAACGCTGCGTCGTCCCCCTGCCTTATGTCTGCCATCAGCCCGCGCACCCACTTCCGCATTCTTGAAGACATTGCCCACGATCTGTCGGGCGATACCAATTTCCCGACCTGCATGGAGGCGGCCGTCCTTGTCCGCAATACGCTCAAGGACCCGCAAGCCGACTTGGGGCGCGTCGTCCAGGTTGTCGGTATCGAACCCCTGATTTCCAGCAAGCTCTTGCGGCTGGCCAACTCGGTGACGTACAACCCCATGGGCAAGCGCGTCAGCGATCTGGGCACGGCGATTGCCCGCCTCGGCTTCGAGTCGGTGCGTACCACCTCGCTGGCCGTGGCCATGGATCAGATGCTGAAATCGCGCAGCCTGGCGGCCTACCACGACATCGGCCGCGACGCCTGGGAGCATTCGCTGCAAGTGGCGGCCATCGCCCGCGTGCTGGCCCGGCGCATCGGCCGGGTCAAGCCGGAAGAAGCCATGCTGGCCGGCCTGGTGCAGAACATCGGGGTTTTCTACCTGCTGTTCCGTTGTGCCGAATACGACGAATACCGCGACAACCGCGAGGCCGTCCTCGACCTGATTCAAGGTTGGCACGCCAGCATCGGCGAAAGCCTGCTGCATATTCTCGGCTTGCCGGAACACCTGATCGAAGCCATTTCCGACCACGGTCGACCGCAGGACATCGAAGCGCCATCCAGCCTGCACGACATCCTGTATTTCGCCAACCTGCTGGCGGCCAAACCCGGAGCTGGCGTACCGACCCAAACCGCCGATCCGGCCTGGGTCGAGCAAGCCCAAGCCAGCCGCGAACGTTTTGCCGATCTGCTGCGCGAAGCCGACGACGACATCAGCGCCGTGCGGGCCGCGCTGGCCGCTTGAACCTCCGCCTGAACCTTATTAACCCGGCAATCAAACAGATTGCATTGTTCCCCCCATCCCAACCTTCCCCCGCCAGCGGGGGAAGGGGCTTTGTTCCCTCCCCTGCTTGCGGGGG
>WQUQ01000101.1 GCA_009782025.1 Desulfobulbus sp.
TTCACCAAGTGTAGGGGAAAATACCACCTGACACCGTTTAGGCAAACCTAAAATTTTGCGGATGGAAGTGCTGCCAGCGAAGGGGCACCTGAGGCAAGCCCGGCTCAAAGCACTGCCTCGATCCCTTTGCGATCCAGAATGTCAAGTAAGCGCCGTGAGGGGCCGCTGGGGTGCTTGTCGCCCGCTTCCCACTTGCGCACGGTGGATGCACTTGCGCCCAGCACATCGGCCAGCGCGGCTTGGCTCAAGCGTAGTCGGTCGCGTAGCGCACGAACTTTCCCGGCATCGTAGTCTTGCGGCGCCAAGCACATCATGTCGTAGTGCGCCATGCGGCGCTTGTCGATAAAACCCAAGCGATATAGATCGTTTGCGCCCTCATGCACTGCTTGAAAAATGCGGCTCTTGGCTTTAGGTTGGGTGCTCATTTTTGCAAATCTCCGATAAAGCGCCGTCGTCAACGGCTTGATCCAGTTGCTCAGATGTGCGTTTCAACCAATCTGCAGCATAGTCTTTGAGTGCCTGCAACTCTTGGTCGGTGATATTGCCGCGCTCGTTCTTCTCAAAACCAAACATGAAGAACCAGCGGGTGTCCTTGTTGGTGGCAAGCAGCGTTCTCACGCCGCCGCTTTTGCCTCGCCCCGGCAAAGCGACACGCTTCTTCACCACACCACCGCCAAGATCGGCATCAATCAACCCGGCAACCATCTCGGTGACAGCCTTGCACAAGGAGGCATCCAGTAGATCGGTTTTGCGCATCCACCGCTGGAAGCTATGAGTCTTGAATACTCGTGCCATGGGCAGGATTGTGCCACCAAGTGGCGCATCATGCAACCATGCGCGAGATGCGCGAGATGGTTTTCAGCCTAACGCTGCTTGAGAAGGGTTGATGTCATCAGTACGCCTACCAACCTGGTCAGTTCGTTGCGCTCGGCTTTAGTCAGGTTCGCCTTGTCGCCCTTGGCGAAGAGTGTCAACAGGTACAGGGGCAGCACTTCCCATACGGTGTAAAGCCGCGCGCCGGCCAGCGAGGCCAGCATGGCGCGGGCATCAGCGTGGCGGAAATCGCCGTCGTTGAACAGGGCGACCAGGAAACCGGTGTCGACCAGCGTCGCCGTATTTTTCACGCAAGCGCGCCACGATGGCCCGCCGATGCGGGTCGGCAACGCTTTCCGGGTTGCGCAGACCGCCGCCCTGGCCGATGTAACGGGCATCGATTTCAGCCCGCGTTTGCTCGCTGGACAGCATCTTCTGGGCGTAGGCGGCGATGCTGCGGCGGATGAACTCGGATTTGCTCAGTCGCAGCGCGCTGGCCGAGCGTTCCAGTAACGCGTCGTCTGCGGCTGGCAGGCGAATGGAGATGGTCATGGGTGGACGCTCCTGTAATACGCCCTGTAACGCTAACACGCTCGCCGCTCCGGGGTGGGCTGTTTTCCAGCCCAACGTTTGATTTGCCCGGGTGATTTGCCCGGGTGATTTGCCCGGGTTGAATGTCATGTAGGACGAATCTAGAATTTTGCAAATGGAAAACAGGCCACCGAAGTTGCTGGATCAGTTGCGCGAGGCGATCCGGGTGCGGCATTACAGTATTCGGACGGAGAGCGCTTATTGCGATTGGGCGCGGCGTTTCATTTTGTTCCACGGCAAGCGCCATCCGCGCGAGATGGGGGCGGGGGAGGTGACGGCGTTTCTGACGCATCTGGCGAATGAGCGCCAGGTGTCGGCTTCGACGCAGAATCAGGCCAAGAGCGCCTTGTTGTTTCTTTACCGGCGGGTGCTCGGCGTCGAGTTGCCGTGGCTCGATGAGATCGTGCAGGCCAAGCGCGGCGCGCGCTTGCCGGTGGTGCTGACGCCGCGTGAGGTGCGCGATTTGCTGGGGGCGACGCAGGGTACGATGGGGCTGGTGGTCGGCCTGTTGTATGGCACCGGGATGCGCTTGCTGGAATGCCTGCGCCTGCGCGTCAAGGATGTCGAGTTGACGCGCCGCGAGATCGTGATCCGCGAGGGCAAGGGCGACAAGGATCGGGTGACGGTGTTGCCGGAGAATCTGGTGTTGCCGCTGCAAAAGCATCTGGCGCGGGTGCGGGTCTTGCATGACGGGGATATTGCGGCGGGTTTCGGCGCGGTGTATTTGCCGGATGCGCTGACGCTCAAGTATCCGAACGCGGCGCGGCAGTGGGGGTGGCAGTGGGTGTTTCCGAGTCCGGTGCGCTCGCTCGATCCGCGTTCCGGGGCGACGCGGCGGCATCATGTCTATCCCGAAAGCGTGCAGCGGGCGGTGCGCGAGGCGGCGCGGCAGGTGGGCATCGAGAAGCCGTGCACGCCGCATGTGCTGCGCCACAGTTTTGCGACGCATCTGTTGCAGGCGGGCTACGATATTCGGACGGTGCAGGAGTTGCTGGGGCACAGCGATGTCAAGACGACGATGATTTACACGCATGTGCTCAACCGCGGCGGGCGCGGCGTGGTGAGTCCGCTGGATGCGTTGTGAGTGTTGTGAGTTGCCTTGGACGATTGATCGTCCGGGGGGTGTCGCGGTTCGCTGCGCTCACCACGACCTATCACGACCTATGAAACTGGATGCGTTGTGAGGTGCCTGGGAGCGGGTTCTGTCTGATTCAGTGCCCGGCGCCTTCCTCGGCGGCCAGTTTGCGGCGCATGCGCCGGGTGCCCCAGGCGACCAGGCCGGCGATGAGCGGGATCGACAGGGCGGTAATCAGGTCGGTGTCGATATGGTGCAGCGCCTTGCTGCCCTTGGCCAGGTATTGCACCAGTTGCGAACCGTAGTAGGTGAGCACGACCACCGACAGGCCCTCGACGGTTTCCTGCAAGCGCAGTTGCAGCCTGGCGCGGTTGTTCATTTGCGCCAGCAGTTCCTGGTTCTGGCGTTCCAGTTCGATGTCGACGCGGGTGCGCAGCAACTGGCTGTTGCGGGCGATGCGGGCCGACAGGTCTTCCTGACGGCGGCTGATGGCCTCGCAGGTGTTCATGGCCGGCAGCAGGCGGCGCTGCATGAATTCGGCCAGGGTCGGCAGACCGGGAATGCGCGTTTCGCGCAACTCCTCGATGCGCTGCATGACCAGGCCGTGATAGGCGGCGGCGGCGCCGAAGCGAAAGGTGGTGCGGGCGACCGAGTTTTCAACCTGGGCGGCCAGGGCGGACAGGGCCGCGAGCACGCCGCGTTCGTCATCCGGCGTGCGGGTCTGGCCGATGCGATCCATCAGCCCGGCCAACTCGTTTTCGCTGGCCTGGAGCCAGTGGCTGATTTCCTTGGCGACCGGCAGGCCGAGCAGGGCCATCAGCCGGTAGGTTTCGATCTCGACCAGGCGCTGCACGGCGCGCCCGGACTGGCGCAGGGTCATGCCGGCGTTGAGCACGAGAAAGCGCGAAAAACCGTTGTCGATCTTGAAATCGGTAAAAACCCACGCCGCCTGGTCGGCGACCTTCGCCGCCACCATCGTCCGCCCGTTTGGCGCCAGGCCGGCCAGCACCGACTCCGGGCTGATTTCGCCGGTCGAACGCAATTCGACCTGGGTGGCGACCATCAGTTTGCCGGGAATGCCGGCCAGCCACTCGGGGGCCACGGCATCGAAGGCGGTGGCGTCCGGGTGAAGCGTTTCGCCGTGGGGCAGTTCCCGGAAAAAGGTGTAGCTGGAGAATTCGGTATGCAACTCCCAGCGCATGCGGAAAGCGCCGGTTTCCAGCATCAGGTGCGATTCCGAACTTTCGATCGAGGTGCAGACATGGCCCTGGCTCAATTTGGCGAGATTGGCGCGCTCCTCCGGGCCGCTGGTCGCGTCATGCGCGAAAACCAGATGCGACACCAGCATCGGCCCCTCCAGCGGCACCGGCGGCCGCGCGTGGAACTCGTTGTTGAGGCGCTGGCGCAGCGGGTGTTCTTGCAGTTCGGCGAGGATCAGGCGCGGGTGCATGGCGGGAGGCCCGGTTTATTGCGATGCCGCGGATTGTAGCGTTCACGGCGTGTCCACCGTTGCCCTCCTGTTGACGGAAAGCCGGGGGTGGCTCATCGTCGGCGCCCTATGAACCCCCCTTCCCGACGACTGCGGCGCGGGTTCTGGGTCGCGCTGCTGGCGCTGGCCTGCCTGATCGCGCTCGGTCGCGCGCTTGACTACGCCTTCCCGCCGCCGGTGCCGGGGCGCGATGCGCCGCAGGCGTTGCTGGTGGTCGCCCGCGATGGCACGCCGCTGCGGGCTTTTCCCGACCGCGATCACGTCTGGCGGCATCCGGTGGCGTTGAGCGACGTTTCGCCGCTCTATTTGCAGGCGCTGCAAGGTTATGAGGATCGCTGGTTCCGCTGGCATCCCGGCGTCAATCCGCTGGCGCTGGCGCGCGCGGCCTGGCAATGGGCGCGGCACGGGCGCATCGTTTCCGGCGGCTCGACCCTGACCATGCAGGTGGCCCGCATCATCGACCCGACGCCGCGCACGCTGGCCGGCAAGGCGCGGCAGATCCTGCGCGCGCTGCAACTGGAGTGGCGCTACTCGAAGGATGAAATTCTCACCCTCTACGTCAATTACGCGCCGATGGGCGGCGTGCTCGAAGGCGTCGAAGCCGCCAGCCGGGCTTATCTCGGCAAGCCGGCGCGGCGTCTGAGCCATGCCGACGCGGCGCTGCTCGCCGTGCTGCCGCAAGCGCCCTCGCGCTTGCGGCCAGACCGCCAGCCGGCAGCGGCGCGGGCAGCGCGCGACAAGGTGCTGGGACGGATGGCCGGCATCTGGAGCGAGGACGACATCCGCGATGCCCGCCAGGAGCCGATCGTCGCCCAGACCGTGCGCGAGCCGCTGCTGGCGCCGCTGCTGGCCGAACGGCTGCGGCGGGAGACCCAGGGCGCGCAGCGCATCGACACGACGGTCGACGCGCCGATGCAGGAAACCGTCGAACTGTTGCTGACCAGCCGCCTCGGCGTTCTGCCGCCGCGCGTCTCGCTGGCGGCGCTGGTGGTCGACAACGCCACGCTGGAAGTGCGCGCTTACGCCGGTTCAGCCGATTTCGCCGACGCCGATCGCTTTGCCTACGTGGACATGGTGCGCGCCGCGCGTTCGCCCGGTTCGACGCTCAAGCCCTTTCTCTATGGGTTGGCGCTCGACGAGGGACTGATCCATTCCGAATCGCTCTTGGCCGACGTGCCGCAATCCTTCGGCGGCTACCAGCCGGGCAATTTTCAGCAATCCTTCCACGGCCCGGTCAGCGTCTCCGAGGCGCTCGCCAAGTCGCTCAATGTGCCGGCGGTCGAAACGCTCGACCGCCTGGAGCCAAACCGTTTCGTCGCCGCGCTGCGTCGGGGCGGTTTGAAGCTGGAATTTCCCAAGGGCGAGACGCCGAACCTGTCGGTCATTCTCGGCGGCGCGGCAACCACGCTGGAACAGTTGGTAGGCGCTTACACCGCCTTCGCCCGGCAGGGCATGGCCGGCAAACCGCGCTACCGGCCCGGCGAGCCGCTGGTCGAGCAGCGCATGCTGTCGCCGGGGGCCGCCTTCATCATCCGCGACGTGCTCGAATCGGGCGGCCCGGTCGGCCGCGCCATCGAGCAGGGCGCCGGCATCCGCCGCGGCATCGCCTGGAAAACCGGCACCAGCTTTGGTTTCCGCGACGCCTGGTCGATCGGCGTGTCCGACCGCTACACCGTCGGCGTCTGGGTCGGCCGCCCGGACGGTACGCCGAACCCCGGCTTTTTCGGGGCCAATATCGCCGCGCCGCTGCTGGTCGATATGTTCACCGCCATCGACAATCAGCCGCCGCTGCCTCGGGCGCCGCCGCCCACCGTCCGCCAGGAAAAAATCTGCTGGCCGCTCGGCACCCGCTTCGACCCGGCGGAAGAAAGACTGTGCCACCGCCAGATGCTGGCCTGGCTACTGAATGACACCGCGCCGCCGACCTTCCCCGACCGCCTGCGCGGCGGCGAGGCGCGCTATGCCTACGACGTGGACGCGGCCAGCGGTCTGCGCGTCAGCCCGGAATGCAGCGACCGGCCGCGCTTGCGCGTCGAGGCGGCGCGCTGGCCGGCGGCGCTCGAACCCTGGCTGCCGGCCGACATCCAGGCCAGGGCGCAGCCCCCGGTCTGGGATCCGCGTTGCCCGCCAGCGGCTGAACCGGAGGCCGGACTGCGCATCGTCGGCCTCAGCCACGGCGAGATCATCCGCCGGCCCCGCCCCGACCAGCCGCCGGTCATCCGTCTCGAACTGCGCGGCCAGCGCGGCGAGGTCTATTGGCTCATCAACGGTCGTCTGATTGCGCGCCAGCCGGCCAGCCAGCCCCTGATTCGCCGCCTGGAGGAAAGCGGCCGCGTCGATATTACCGTCATGGATGAGCGCGGGCGTTACGACCGGATCAGCGTCAGCGTGCGCTGATGGAAATCAAAGCAGGCGCTGGCAGGGCATGCTTTTGACTCTGTAATTACGCCCGATAAACCATTATTCCATTTCCAAATCAACCGATTACTTTGTCGGCTTCGCTTGCTGTACAACCGTACTGCCTGCGCTTCGCCTTCGCGTACTCGGCTGATTTAAAAATGGAATAGAATCCGTCACCTTGGTTACTTGCGCACATATCGAAATCATGGCGGCACCTGAATTTCTCAGTACCCGGCAGGCGGCGCAGCGTCTCGGCGTCTCTCTCGGCACCGTGCAGAACATGGTCGAAAGCGGCGTCCTCGATGCCTGGAAGACGAGCGGCGGCCATCGCCGCATCCCGATTGGCTCGGTCGAAACCCTGCTGGCCCGGCGGCAGAACCTGCCCAACGCGCACGATGCCGGCAGCCGGCTCGACATTCTGATTGCCGAAGATGACCCGACCGTGCAATTGCTGTATCAGATGACGATGAACGACTGGGATCTGCCGCTCGATCTGCGCATTGTCGATAATGGCTTCGCGGGTCTGGTGCAGGTGGGGCAGCGCGCGCCGGATGTCATGATCGCCGATCTGCTGATGCCCGGCATGGACGGCTTTGAAATGATCCGCCACCTGCGCGCCAATCCCGATCTGGCGAAGATGGACATCATCGTGGTCAGTTGCCTCGAACGCGAGGCCATCCTGGCGCGCGGCCTGCCGCCGGGCGTCACGATTTTTTCCAAGCCGATACCCTTCCACGAAATCAAGGGATTTCTGCTCGGCCGCCTGGCCGCCCGCCTGCGCCCGACCTGACGACATCCCTGGCGTGAGTCACTCCGGGCTGAAGCCCGGAGTTTCCTCGCCACGAGTTTGGGGTGCCTCCAGCACCGAAATCACGCTTGGCTCGCTTGACCCCGGCCTGAAGGCCGGGGCTTCTCGCTTGCGCCGTGGTCAGGCCGGGCCGCTGTTCATTGCCGGGCGAACCAGGCGTCGGCGGCGGCCACGGTGGCGGCGATGTCGGCCTCGCCGTGGGCGGCCGAGACGAAACCGGCCTCGAAGGCCGAGGGCGCGAAATAGTGGCCGGCTTCGATCATGGCGTGGAAGAAGCGGTTGAAAGCCGCCTTGTCGCAGGCCATGACTTCGTCGTAGGAAGTCGGGCAGCGTTCGGCGAAATAGAGGCCGAACATGCCGCCGACGTTCTGGGCGCAGAAGGTGACGCCGTGTTGGCGGGCGGCGGCGGTCAGCCCGTCGCACAGGGCTTTGGTCTTGGCGGTCAGGCTTTCGTAGAAACCGGGGGCCTGGATCAGCTTGAGCGTGGCGAGGCCGGCGGCGGTGGCGACCGGGTTGCCGGAGAGGGTGCCCGCCTGGTACACCGGGCCGAGCGGCGCAATTTTTTCCATGATGTCGCGTTTGCCGCCAAAAGCGCCGAGCGGCATGCCGCCGCCGATGACCTTGCCGAAAGTGGAGAGATCGGGCGTGATGCCGTACAGCCCCTGGGCGCTCTTGAGGCCGACGCGGAAACCGGTCATCACCTCGTCGAAAATGAGCACGGAACCCTGCCGGGCGGTCAGTTCGCGCAGGGTTTCGAGGAATTCGGGCCGGGGCGCGATCAGGTTCATGTTGCCGGCCACCGGCTCGACGATCACGGCGGCGATGCGCTCGCCATGCTGGGCGAAGGCGTCGGCCAGTTGCTGCGTATCGTTGTAGGCCAGCACCAGGGTATGCCGGGTGAAATCGGCCGGAACGCCGCTGGAGGACGGGTTGCCGAAAGTCAGGAGGCCGGAGCCGGCCTTGACCAGCAGGCTGTCGGCATGGCCGTGGTAACAGCCCTCGAACTTGATGAGCAGGTCGCGCCCGGTGTGGCCGCGCGCCAGGCGGATGGCGCTCATGGTCGCCTCGGTGCCGGAGGAGACCAGGCGCACCATGTCCAGCGACGGCACGAGTTGACACAGCCGGTCGGCGATCTCGACTTCCCGCTCGGTCGGCGCGCCGAAGGAGAGGCCATCGGCGACGGCGGCGTGGACGGCGGCGATGACGGCCGGGTGGGCGTGGCCGAGAATCAGCGGCCCCCAGGAGCCAACGTAATCGGTGTACCACTTGCCGTCGGCATCCTGCGCCCGGGGGCCGTCGCCCCTCTGGAAAAACAGTGGCGTGCCGCCGACCGAGCGGAAGGCGCGCACCGGCGAATTGACGCCGCCGGGAATGTGTTTCTGGGCGCGTTCAAACAGGTGCTGATTGCGGGAAGTCATGCAGAGTGCTCCTCGAAAAGACGTTGATATTGGGCGGCGCGGGCGGCGATGTCCGGCGCCGTGAATAGATCGGTGATGACGGCCAGCAAATCGGCGCCGGCGGCCAGCACGGCCGGGGCGTTGTCCGGCGTGATGCCGCCGATGGCGCAGCAGCGCACCGGCAACTCGCGGCGGGCGCGCGCGAACAGGGCCAGCGGCGCACGTTCGGCCGCCGGCTTGGTCGACGACGGGGCCACCGTCCCGAAGGCGACATAGTCGACGCCGGCTTCGGCGGCGGCTTGGGCGGTAGCGAAATCGGCGTGGCACGAAGCGCCAAGAATGCGCTCGCGACCGAGCACGGCGCGAGCGGTGCGCAGATCGCCATCGGTCGTCCCGAGATGAACGCCATCGGCCTCGACGAGCATGGCCAGGGCCAGATCGTCATTGACGATCAGCCGGGCGTCGTGCCTTCGGGTCAAGGCGCGCAGGGCGCGGGCGCGGGCGACGCGCTCGGCCATCGGGCTGCGTTTGTCGCGCAACTGCACCAGACGGCAGCCGCCGGCCAGCGCAGCGGCAACGTCGGCCAGCAGAACATCGGTGGTGGCGGCCTCGGGCGTGATGGCGTACAGGCCGCGTAACTCGCGGGTCATTTCTGGCACCCCGGGAAAAAACGATGCGGGATCAACTGGCCCCGGCCGCCGCGAAAACCCTGTTTGAGCGTCTGCCAAGTGTACTCCTGGGCATCGCGCACCGCCGCCTCGATGGGGATGCCGTTGGCCAGACCGGCAGCGATGGCCGAGGCCAGCGTACAGCCGGAACCGTGGTAACTGCCCGGCAGGCGCGGCCAGCCGTCGCGCCGGATCACGCCGGCGGCACCGTACAGGGTATTGACAACCTCCGGCGTGCTGTCGTGGGTTCCCGTAATCAACACGTAGCGAGCGCCCAGGGCGAGCAGGCGCTGGGCGCAAACGGCAAGCGCCAGTTCGTCGGCATCGCCGTCGCGTTGGGCCAGACGCCGGGCTTCCGGCGCATTGGGCGTGAGCAGGGTGGTTCGCGGCAGCAGCATGTCACGGATGGCGGCGATGATCTCCCCGCTCGCCAGGTCATCGCCGCGCCCGGAAGCCAGCACCGGGTCGAGCACCAGTGGCGTTTGCGGGTAGTCGGCGACGATTTCGGCCACCGCCAACACGTTCTCGACGCTGCCCAGCAAGCCAACCTTGAAGGCGGCGACCGGCATGTCCTCAAGAATGGCGCGGGCTTGCCGTTGAAGCAGGTCGGCGGCGACGGGATGCACGCTGTCGACGCCGATGGTGTCCTGCACGGTAATGGCCGTCAGCGCGGTCAGCGGATGGCAACCGAGACGGGCCAGCGTCAACAGGTCGGCCTGAGCGCCGGCGCCGGCGGACGGGTCGCTGGCGGCGAAAACGAGTACCTGCGCGAGCGCCTGTGGCGGGCCGGGCAGCGGCGAAGGAAGTTGATTCATGGGCGGCGCGCCCTTGGCGGATGCGCAGGGGGTTGGGTAAGATGGCGACAATTTTAGCCGAATCCGGTAGGGGCCGGCGTCCGCAGGCGAAAACCGGACGGAACGGTAAGCAGCGGTGTCAATTCCGGCTTTAGTGGTATGATGCGACGATAGGTTACAGTGTCTACAAGGGCTGAGGGGCAGGCAGTGGCTGACATATCCAGATTGCGTGGCGTCAGGGTCATGGTGATCGACGACAGCAACACGATCCGGCGCAGCGCCGAGATATTTCTCGTGCAGGCCGGCTGCGAGGTCGTCCTCGCCGAGGATGGGTTTGACGCGCTGGCCAAGATCGCCGATCTGCAACCCAGCGTGATTTTCTGCGACATCATGATGCCGCGCCTCGACGGCTACCAGACCTGTTCGCTCATCAAGAAGAATCCCCGTTTCAAGACCACGCCGGTCATCATGCTGTCCTCCAAGGATGGCTTGTTCGACCGCGCGCGCGGCCGCATGGTCGGTTCCGACCAGTATCTGACCAAGCCTTTCACCAAAGAGAGCCTGCTGCAAACCGTCGCGACCTTTGCCGGTGGCTTGGCCGAAACCTCGAATCCGTAGCCAGGGAGTCTCGAATGCCTGTCAAGAATATTCTGGTGGTCGACGATTCCGCGACTGAACGCTTTTTCGCCGTCGACGTGCTGACCAAAGCCGGTTATCAAGTGACCACCGCTGAAAGTGGCGAGGAGGGAATCGCCAAAGCCAAGGCCGGCAAGCCCGACCTGATCCTGATGGATGTCGTGATGCCGGGCCTCAACGGCTACCAGGCCACCCGCACACTGACCCGCAGCGAGGAAACCAAGGATATTCCGGTCATCGTCTGCACCTCCAAGGGGCAGGAGACGGACAGGATCTGGGGCTTGCGCCAGGGGGCGGTCGATTATCTGGTCAAGCCGCTGAATCCTGAAGAATTGCTCAAGCGCATCGCTGCCTTGCCCTGATTTCATGGCCAGAAAAAACAAAACCAGCCTCCGCGATTTTCAGGCCTACCTGTCGACGCGGCTGACCAACGCCGCCCAGGGGCAGGGCGCCGCTTCCTGGCTCGCGATCGAGGCGGGTAACGAAGCCTGGCTGGTCGATCTGTCGGACGGCGGCGAGATTGTCCAGGCGCCGCAACTGGCGCCGGTGCCCTTGACTCGTCCGTGGTTCGCCGGGATCGCCAATATCCGCGGCAATCTGTACGCCGTTGCCGACTTTTCGCTGTTTCGCGGCGGCACGCCGATTCCGCACCACAGCAGTGCGCGTCTGCTGCTGATCGGCGCCAGGCATGGTTCAAACGCGGCCTTGCTGGTATCGCGCATGCTCGGCCTGAAGAACCCGGAAAATTTTGTCGCCGAGGCGCCGCAAGCGGACGATCCGCCGTGGTGCACGCAGCGTTATCGGGATACGCAGGGCAAGGTCTGGCGCAAGTTGTCGGTGCGCGAGTTGCTTGCCGACCGTGAATTCATGAATATCGGGGTTTGACCGGGGCGTTTCGCCCAGCGCCCACTTCGGAGGATCAGCATGGCTTTCAGTTTCAAACTCCCCAGTCGCGGGGGCGGCGACAAGGTTGCCGCGCCGATGACCATCTCGGCCACCTTATCCGGTCCGGTCGACAAGAAACCGGCGTCCTCCGGCTTCCTGGCAGGGCTGCCAGTCATCCAGCAGATGAAGGTATGGTTCGCGGTCTTTCTTCTATCGTTGGTGGCGATTGCGGCTCTGGCCATCTACGATAGCCGCCAGTCCACGCACGGCACGGCCCACGTCGCAGCGGCCGGCGAAATGCGCATGTTGTCGCAACGCCTGGCCAAGGCCTCGCTGCTGGCATTGCAGGGCGATACCACGGCCTTCGCGCAGTTGCGGGAATCGCGGGAAACCTTCTCGCGGCTCCTGGATAGCGTCAATAGCGGCGGCGAAATCGGCGGGGTCAACGTGCCGGCCTCGCCCAACGCCGTGCGGCCGCAGCTCGACACCTTGATCGAGCGCTGGGAAGCAACCAACAAGGAGGTGCAGACGGTGATTGCCCAGGAGGCCAATCTGGTCGGACTGGGCAAGAGCGTTGCCCTGATCGATGAGCGTAATAGCGAAATGCTCGACCTGACCGAGCAACTGGTCGCCCTCAAGTTGCAGGCTGGCGCGCCGGCGCGCGACATCGCTCCGGCCGGCCAGTTGATGATGCTGAATCAGCGGATCGCCAAGAACGCATCGGCGCTGCGCGTCGGCAACGAAATCGACCCGGAAGTGGCCTTCGCGCTCGGCAAGGACAACAACACCTTCCGCGACATCCTGCAGGGGTTGTTGCGGGGCGGCGGCGACGGCGACAGCCGCGACAAACTGAATCGACTGGAAGCCGCGTTCAAGAGCTATCAGGAGGCGATCGCCGGCATTCTCGGCAACATGCAGCCGCTGGTCCTGTCCAAACAGGCCGGCTCGCAGATTTTCCGCGACAGCGAGAACCTGCTGCAAGCGACGGATGCTCTGTCCCTTGGCTACCAGGAAAATCTCGTTTCGCGCGGGGTGCTTTTTGCCGGGTCGGCCGTGCTCGCCCTTCTTGCGCTGGTCGCGCTGGCCCTGATCGTCAAGATCTATATCGAAGATACGCGCCGCCGCACCCTCGAGGCCGACCGCCAGCGCCAGGCTTCGGAACTAATCAACCGCGAGAATCAGGATGCCATCCTGCGCCTGATGAACGAACTGGGCGACCTCGCCGACGGCGATCTGACGGTGACCGCCACCGTCAGCGAGAACATCACCGGCGCCATCGCCGATTCGATCAACTACACCATCGAAGAACTGCGCGTGCTGGTCGGCCGCATCAACGACGCCGCCAACCGGGTGACGGCGGCAACCGAAATCGCTCGCCAGGCCTCGGCCGAACTGCTCGACGCCGCCGAACGGCAATCCAGCGAAATTCAGGAAGCCGGCCAGTCGGCGCTGGACATGGCGCGCTCGATGAGCGAAGTGTCCGGCAACGCCACGCAGTCGGCGCGCGTCGCCCGGCAATCGCTGCAAGCCGCCGAGAAAGGCACGCAGGCGGTGCAGGACTCGATCAAGGGCATGAACGAAATCCGCAACCAGATTCAGGAAACCTCGAAGCGGATCAAGCGCCTCGGCGAAAGCTCGCAGGAAATCGGCGAAATCGTCGAACTGATCTCGGACATTACCGAACAGACCAACGTGCTGGCCCTCAACGCCGCCATCCAGGCGGCTTCCGCCGGCGATGCCGGGCGCGGCTTTACCGTCGTTGCCGAAGAAGTGCAGCGCCTGGCCGAACGCTCGGCCGAGGCAACCAAGCAGATCGCCGCCATCGTCAAGACCATTCAGACCGATACCCAGGATGCCGTCTCGGCCATGGAACAATCGACCCAGGACGTGGTCGAGGGGGCCAAGCTGTCCGACGCCGCCGGTCAGGCGCTGGCCGAAATCGGCGACGTGTCGCGCAACCTCGCCAGGCTCATCGAAAACATCTCCAGTTCGACGCAGAGCCAGGCCAATTCGGCCACCGACGTGGCCCGCCTGATGCAGGACATCCTGCACGTCACCGAACAGACCACGGCCGGCACCCAGCGCTCCGCCCTGGCGATCGACGAACTGACCGCTCTGGCGTCCGAACTCAAGGGTTCGGTTGCCGGCTTCAAGGTCGATTGACGAGGCCGCGCGAACAACCATGACTGCGGCCACGGCATTTGATTTGGGACCCCTGACCTGGGTCAAGGGCGAGATTGATCTGGCGCTTCAACGGGCGGTCGAAGCGATTTCCGAATACACGGCAGGGGGCGACGCCACCCCGCTGAAGTTCTGCCATACCCACGTGCATCAGGTGTACGGCGCCTTGTCGATCGTCGGACTCGATGGCGTGACCCAGGTCGTCGAGTCGCTCGAAGCCCTGCTCGATGCCTACGAGGAAGGCCGGCAAGCGGTCGACGCATCCGGTCTGGCGACGGTGCGTCAGACCCTGGCCGACATCCGCCAATATCTCGACGATCTGATGGTCGGCGAACCGGATCAGCCGCTGCGCCTGCTCGATGCCTATCAGGCGCTGGCGCGGGCGCGCGGCGTGGCGGTCACGCATGCGGCCGACCTGTTCTACCCCGATCTTTCCTTGCGGCCGCC
>WQUQ01000102.1 GCA_009782025.1 Desulfobulbus sp.
GCAAGACCGGCGGCGCCATTTATCTCGGCCTGCGCTACGACCTGCCGTCGAGAACCAAGCTTGGCCTCGAATACAACCGCGGATCGAAGAACTGGATCACCTTCGCGCCCGCTTCTTATGACATGTGGACCTCCAAGGTCGGGGCGCGCGGCAATGTTTACGAAGCCTACGTGATCCAGGAACTCGACCAGAAGCCGATTTCCTCGTTCCTGTCCAAGGCCTTTTTCCGCCTTGGCTTCCAGTACTACGACTTCCAATACACCGGCAGCAACAACTGGATGGGCGCTCCGGTCAAGCTCTCCAACGTGACCGATACGACGATGCTGCCAATGACCCCCCTGTCGAAGGCTTACAACGCCTACGCCACCTTTGAAGTGAAATTCTGACCCTTTATTTGATAGGAGTAACCCATGCGCAAGAACCCGACCCGCCTGTTCCTTTCCCTCGCTCTCGCCGCCGCTGCACTGAGCGTGTCGCCGCTGGCTTTTGCCGAAGACATCAAGATGGTCGGCGACGTCACCAAGCTGACGATCGCCAGCGACGGCAAATCGGCCCAGGCAACCCTGAAGGACGCCAAAACCGGCGAATCCGTGACCATCAATATCACCGACGACGAAACCCTCGACAAGTTCAAGGACAAGCGCATTCAAGTGGGCGACGAGATCCGCGCCAAATACGACAGCAACGGCAACAAGAGCAAGTCGTTCAAGCGCACCGCGGGCTGCTGAGCATTTTTGCCGGGCGGCTGGCCGGAGCCTTTCCGGCAATCGCCCGGCACCCTTGCGGCCTGTCGATCCGCCGAATCAATAAAGACGGCAGGGATTGTCTATAGACCGGCCTTGTGCGCCTGCTGGTCGGCCCAGTAGCTTGAACGAACCATCGGGGCGCAGGCGGCGGCGGAAAAGCCCATGTTGGCCGCTGCCGCTTCGTACATCCTGAATACGTCGGGATGAACGTAGCGCGTGACGGGCAGGTGGTGGCCGGAGGGGGCGAGGTATTGACCGATGGTCAGCATGTCGACGTCGTGGGCGCGCAAGTCGCGCATCACGTCGAGGATTTCTTCGTCGCTTTCGCCAAGGCCGACCATCAGGCCGGATTTGGTGGAGATTCGCGGGTAGCGCGCCTTGAATTGCTTGAGAAATTCAAGCGAATGCCGGTAATCAGCGCCCGGACGGGCCTGTTTGTACAGACGCGGCACGGTTTCCAGATTGTGATTGAGCACATCGGGTAGAGCGTCGCCGAGGATGTCGAGGGCGACATCGAGGCGGCCGCGAAAGTCGGGCACCAGGGTTTCGATGGTGGTGGCGGGCGAGCGTTCGCGGATCTGGCGGATGACGTCGACGAAGTGTTGCGCGCCGCCGTCGCGCAGGTCGTCGCGGTCGACGCTGGTAATCACCACGTAGCGCAGCTTCAGCGCGGCGACCGACGCGGCCAGTTGGCGCGGTTCGTCGGGATTGGGCGGCAGCGGCTGGCCGTGGCCGACATCGCAGAACGGGCAGCGACGGGTGCAGATGTCGCCGAGAATCATGAAGGTCGCCGTGCCGCGGCCAAAGCATTCGCCGATGTTGGGGCAGGTTGCTTCTTCGCAGACGGTGTGCAGCTTTTTTTCGCGCAACATGGTCTTGATTTCGCCGAAGCGGCCGGCGCTGTTGCCGGCCTTGACGCGAATCCATGCCGGCTTCTTCAGGGTTTCACTGGCCGGGATGATCTTGATGGGAATGCGCGCTGTTTTCAGTTCGCCCTTCTGTTTGACGCCTTGCTTAGCCATGAGAGAGTTCCAGTTGCCGTAGCAGATGTTGCGCGAGGCGCTCGCCGGCCTGGCCGGTCGTCAGCGGAATGCCCAGCTCCCGCGTTTGAATGACCGGCAGGCCGGGATAGCCGCAGGGGTTGATGGCGGCGAACGGCGTCAAGTCCATGTCCACGTTGAGGGCGACGCCATGATAGGAGCAGCCGTTGCGGATGCGCAGGCCGAGCGCGGCGATCTTGCCCGCGCCGACATAGACGCCGGGCGCGCCGCTGCGCCGTTCGGCGCTGACGCCGTATTCGGCCAGCAGGTCGATGACCGCCTGTTCGATGGCGCTGACCAGTTCGCGCACCTTCAAGTGGCGGCGGGTCAGGTCGAGCAGCAGATAGATCACGACCTGGCCGGGGCCGTGGTAGGTGACCTGACCGCCACGGTCGATCTTGATGAGCGGGATGCCGATGTCGCGCAGGATGTGCTCCGGCTTGCCGGCCTGGCCGAGCGTGTAGACCGGCGGATGCTCGACGATCCACAACTCGTCCGCCGTATCAATCGTGCGTTGGGCGGTGAAGGTCTGCATCGCCGCGAAGGTCGGGAGGTAGTCGACCCGGCCCAGAGGTTTGATTTGTGGCGGATTCACGTCAAAGCACGACCTTGACCAGCGGATGCGCGGTCAATTCCCGGTACAGGGCGTCGAGTTGCGGTTTCGAGGTGGCGCGCACGGTGCAGGTCAGGCTCAGGTAGTTGCCGCCGGAACTGGCGCGCATTTCCATTGTTGCGCCGTCGAAATCGGGGGCGTGACGGGTGACGATGGCGAGCACGCTCCGGGCCAGGTCATCGTGCGCCTTGCCCATGATTTTGAGGGGAAAGGCGCAGGGGAATTCGAGCAGGGTGTCCTGGCCGGTCATATCAACCATTACGCATCACGGTGGTCTTGAACTCCTGGTACCACTGCCACATTTGCTCGCCGAGCGGGCCGGGCTGGCCGCTGCTGACCGGTTGCCCGTCGAGCGTGGTGATGGCCAGCACTTCCTTGGTTGATGAGGTCATCCATATTTCGTCGGCGGCGCGCAACTCCATCTCGGCGATTTCGCGCACGGCGACTGCCTGACCGTGCGCCGCCGCCAGTTCGAGGATCACGTCGTAGGTGATGCCGGGCAGCATCAGATGCGTCTTGGGCGGGGCCAGCAGCACGCCGTTCTTGACCACGAAAATATTCGAGGCGCTACCCTCCTTGAGCAGGCCGTCGCGGATCAGCAGCGCCTCGGCGCAGCCCTGGTCGACCGCCTGCTGGCGGGCCAGGACGTTGGCCAGGAGCGAGATCACCTTGAGGTCGCAGCGCAACCAGCGCAGGTCGGGCACGGTGATGGCGGCGACGCCCGTGGCCCGCAGTTCCGCCGAGGCTGTCAGCAGCGGCGAGGCGAAAGCGAACACGGTCGGCGGCACGGTGGCGGGCGGGAAGGGATGGTCGCGTTTGTCGTCGACGCCGCGCGTGATTTGCAGGTAGATCGATTGATCCTCCCACGGGGCGGCGGCGATCAGCCGGGAGACGATATTTCGCCAGCCGTCGCGCGGCAGCGGGTCGGCCAGACGAATGCCGGCCAGGGTTGCCGCCAGGCGTTGCAGATGCTCGTCGAGGCGAAAGGGCCGCCGGGAATAAACGGGAATGACCTCATAAACACCGTCGCCGAACAGAAAGCCGCGATCGAGCGGCGAGACGCCGGCCTCGGCCAGCGGCAGATAGCGGCCGTTCAGGTAAACCGGATCGGCGATAGCGGCGGTCATGACGCTCAGTGGAACCAGAGTTTGACCGTATCCACCGCCCGGCCGACGACGCCGGCCTGCGGCACGCTTTCCAGCGCCAGTACCGGATAGTCGATGCCATAAGGTTTGCCGTCGAGGCTCAATTTCAGCACGCCGATCGGCTGGCCGGCCTGGATCGGGGCCAGCAGCGGCGATTGCGGGATCAATTCGCTCTTGAGCTGGCTGGCCATGCCTTTCGGCACGGCGATGATGAAGTCGTGCGCAAAACCGGCCTGAACCTGGTTTTGCGCCCCCTTCCAGACGCGCACCGGGGAGATCGCCCGGCCTTTGCTGTACAGCGGCACGGCTTCCCAGGACGAGAAACCCCAGTTGAGCAATTTCAGCGATTCGCTGGCGCGGACCGAGTCGGAGGCTGTGCCGAGCACCACCGACAACAGGCGGCGCGGGCCGCGCAGGGCCGATGAAATCAGGCAGTAACCGGCGGCCTCGGTGTGGCCGGTCTTCATGCCGTCGACAGTCGGGTCGAGCCAGAGCAGGCGGTTGCGGTTCGGCTGCCTGATGTTGTTGTAGCTGAATTCCTTCATCGAGTAGTAGCGCCGATACTCCTCGGGAAAATCGCGGATCAGCGCCGAGGCCAGCAGCGACAGGTCGCGGGCGGTGGTGAAGTGCTGCGGGTCGGGCAGGCCGGTCGAGTTGCGGAAGCTGGAATTCTTCATGCCCAGCCGCTCGGCCTCGCGGTTCATCATCTGGGCGAAATTCTCCTCGCTGCCGGCGATGGCCTCGGCAAGCACGACGCAGGCATCGTTGCCGGACTGCACGATCATGCCCTTGACGAGATCGTCGACCGGCACCAGGTGGCCGACGCGGACGAACATCTTGGAGCCGCCCGTGCGCCAGGCTTTCTCCGACACCGGCAGGGTCTGGTCGAGGCTCAGCGTTTTCTGATGCAGGGCCGAGAAAGTCAGGTAGGCCGTCATCAGCTTGGTCAGCGAAGCCGGATCGATCCGTTCGTCGGGATTGTCAGCGGCGAGAATCTGGCCGGAGCCGACTTCGAGCAGCAGCCAGGATTTGGCGGCCAGGGTGGGCGCGATGGTTTGTAACTGCTGCTGCGTCTGGGCAACGGCCTGGGCGGCGCACAGCAGCGCGGTCAGAATGAAGAATATTTTGCGCAACAGGGACATGGGCTTTTCTTTTGCGAGCGTTGGGGGGCAGGAATTATAACTCCCCGCCAGAGGGCGTTTCGCTGGCGCGGGCGATGCGGCCTTCGTGGGCGGTCACCCCAAAATAGCGCCGGTACTTGAAGTTGGGCGGGATCATCTCGATATTGGAAAGAAGCTATTGATCCGGCAATTTAAGCATTGAACATTCCCGCTACGTCATTGCGCTACGTCGCAGCATCCATGCGGCTTGTGGATTCTGCGACTGCGCTTCGCTCCGCGCAGAATGACAACATTTAATTGCCGGGTGAATAGCGTAAACTTTGTTACGATTTCCTGGGCCGGTAATGCGCTAATGTGCTGCCCCATATCATTTTCGACAGGAGTCCGCCATGAAGCGCGTCGTACTTTTTCTTGTGGTCAACTTTGCCGTCCTGCTGGTACTCAGCGTCGTTGCCAACCTGCTCGGCGTCGATCGTTTCCTGACGGCCAACGGCATGAACTTCGGCATGCTG
This sequence comes from Desulfobulbus sp., assembly GCA_009782025.1. GTDB lineage: Bacteria > Pseudomonadota > Gammaproteobacteria > Burkholderiales > Rhodocyclaceae > Azonexus. The sequence continues at coordinate 5,178 of WQUQ01000102.1, forward strand.
CTGGCCTTCGCCGCCGTGATCGGCTTCGGCGGCGCTTTCATTTCGCTGCTGATGTCGAAGAGCATGGCCAAATGGAGCACCGGCGCTCGGGTCATTGAACATCCCGCATCGTCGACCGAAGTCTGGCTGGTCGATGCCGTTGCCCGCCTGGCGCAGCGGGCCGGCCTGCCGATGCCGGAAGTGGCGATCTACGATGGCGAGCCGAATGCCTTCGCCACCGGCGCGACCCGGAGCAGTTCGCTGGTCGCCGTTTCCACCGGCCTCTTGCAAGCCATGACCCGCGAGGAAGCAGAAGCCGTGCTGGCCCATGAAGTCGCTCACATCGCCAACGGCGACATGGTGACGCTGACCCTGATTCAGGGCGTGGTCAATACTTTCGTCATCTTCCTCTCGCGTGTCGTCGGCTACCTGGTCGATTCCTACCTGCGCCGCAACGATTCCGAAAGCAGCGGGCCGGGCATCGGCTACATGTTGACCAGCATGGTCTGCCAAGTCGTCTTTGGCGTGCTGGCCAGCATCATCGTCAATGGGTTCTCCCGCCAGCGCGAGTTCCGCGCCGACGCCGGCGCCGCCAGCCTCCTGGGGACGCCGACGCCCATGCAGAACGCCTTGCGCCGCCTCGGCAACCTGGCGACCGAACCCCTGCCGCAAAGCCTGGCGGCGTCCGGCATCGCCGGCGGCAAGGAAGGCTTCATGGCGCTGTTCGCAACCCACCCGCCGCTGGAACAGCGGATCGCCGCCCTGAATCCGCGCTGATTCCCGGTCTGACTGAGCCTAAAAACCGTAGTTGACCGCTTGTGATCTTTGCGAAATCCGCATGAA
>WQUQ01000103.1 GCA_009782025.1 Desulfobulbus sp.
AATTTCCAGCGCTGTTAGCCCCCACCCTAGCCCTCCCCCGCAAGCAGGGGAGGGAACAAAGCCCCTTCCCCCGCCTGCGGGGGAAGGTTGGGATGGGGGGAGCCGCGCCAGATTGTGTAAGCATTTGAACCGAACTCGCTCTAAACACGAAGCCGCCAATCATCAACCATCCGAATAGCCGCATGGCGAGTCGTCGTGGAGGCATACCGGCATGGCGGATCCAGACCGGCGGCGCTGCGCGCCACGCCTCATTCCATTGCCAAATCAACCGATGACTTTGTCGGCTTCGCTTGCCGGTCAACCGGTCTGTCTCTCGCTTCGCCTTCGCGTCCTCGGCTGATTTAAAAATGGAATCAAGCCCACAACCCGCCCAGATCAATGGCCACCGCGTCGAACGGCGGCACGCGGATTTGCGCCTGATCGGCGTGCGCGGCGATCAGTGTCCAGCGGCCAGCGTGATTTTCGTAGGCTTCAAGCGTGCGCAAGTCGGGGTCGATCAGCCAGAGATGCTGAACGCCGGCTGCGCGGTAGAGGGGCATTTTCTCGATGCGGTCGAACCTTGCGGTGCCGGGCGAGAGGACTTCGCAGACCCAATCCGGCGCCAGGTCGAACCATGCGGCGTCCGGGAAAACGGGCATCCGCTCGCGCCGCCAGCCGGCCAGATCGGGGACGAGGATGTCGCCATCGAGGTGAAGTTCGGGTTCGTCAAGAATCCACCAGCCGCCGGGGCCGCTCCTTCCCTTGTCAAAGCTCGCCCCCAGGTCAACGCCCAGCATGGAACTGCTGCGCGCGTGCTTCGATGCCGGTCTGGGATGGCTGTACAGTACCCCATGCACGATCTGACCCACCCGGTTCGGCGGCAGATCGAACAAATCTTCGTAGGTGGCTGGCTTGAGCAGGGGCAGGGCGGACATGGCGGCATCTTAGCCCCTGCCGGTTCTCATCTCAACTCGGGAGCGCTGCAATCAACGTCCGGCGGCCAATTTGAGGCACAATGGGGCTGGCCTGTCGACGCTTGGCCAGCCACCCAACCGATTGATAGAAGGGAATTCAAGCATGAGCATGGATATCGGCATCAACAAGAAGGATCGGGAAAAAATCGCGGAAGGTCTGTCCCGTCTGTTGGCGGACTCTTTCACCTTGTATCTGAAAACGCACAACTTCCACTGGAACGTCACCGGCCCGATGTTCAACACGCTGCATGTGATGTTCATGGAGCAATACACCGAGTTGTGGAACGCGCTGGACGAGATCGCCGAGCGCATCCGCGCCCTGGGCGTGGTGGCGCCGGGCAGCTATCGGGATTTCGCCAAACTGACCGTCATCAAGGAAAGCGAGGGCGCGCCCAACGCCACCGAGATGCTCAAGCAACTGCTGGCCGGCCAGGAAGCCGTGGCCAAAACCGCCCGCGGCATTTTCCCGGCGGTGGACAAGGCCGGCGACGAACCGACCGCCGATCTGCTGACCCAGCGCATGCAGATCCACGAAAAGAACGCCTGGATGCTGCGCAGCATGCTCGATTCCTGAGCGCGGCTGACAACCTCCGCAGCTTGCCGCCGATGCCGTTCAGTCAGTGCTGAACGGCATTTTTGTCAGCCCTGCGGCAGCGCCATCTGCACCAGCCTCACCCAGTAATTGACGCCGAGGGGCAGGATGTCGTCGTTGAAATCGTAATGCGGGTTGTGCAGCGTGCAGCCGCCGCTGCCCGGCCCGTTGCCGAGCCAGACGTAGCAGCCGGGTTTTTCGCGCAGCATGTAGGCGAAATCCTCGGCGCCCATCGACGGCGGCTCGCCGCTGCGCACCCGCTCCCGGCCCAGCACGGCGGCGGCCACGTCCTGACAGAAGCGGGTTTCGTCCGGACTGTTCACCGTCGGCGGGTAGCGGCGTCTGAAATGCACGTCGATCTGCACGCCGTTGGCGGCGGCGACGCCGTGGCACAGGCGCTCGATGGCGCGTTCGACCAATGCCTGCGCCTCGGCCTTGAAGGTGCGGATGGTGCCGCGCAGCACGACTTCTTCGGGGATGACGTTCCAGGCGTCGCCGGCATGAAACTGGGTGATGCTGACCACGGCCGCCTCGCAGGGATTGAGATTGCGGCTGACCACGGTTTGCAGCGCCTGCACCAGTTGCGCCCCGGCGACGATGGCATCGACGCCCTGATGCGGCATCGCCGCATGGCAGCCGTGGCCGCGCAGGGTGATCTCGAAGCCGTTGGAGCCGGCCATCACCGGCCCCGGCATCACGGCCATTTCGCCGGCCGCAATGCCCGGCCAGTTATGCAGGCCGAACACTGATTCAACCGGGAAGCGCGCGAACAGGCCATCCTCGATCATCAACGCCGCGCCGCCTTCCGACTCTTCGGCGGGCTGAAAGATGAAGACGACCGTGCCGGCGAAATCGGGATGCGCCGCCAGATAGCGGGCCGCGCCGAGGAGCATGGCAGTATGGCCGTCGTGGCCGCAGGCGTGCATCTTGCCGGCATGTTGCGAGCGGTAGGGCAATTCGTTCAGTTCGGCGAGCGGCAGCGCATCCATGTCGGCGCGCAGGCCGATCATGCGCGGCGAAGCACCGGCCTTGAGCACGCCGACGACGCCGGTGCGGCCGATGCCGCGATGCACTTCCAGCCCGTAGCGCGCCAGTTCGCCGGCCACCCGGTCGGCGGTGCGGTGTTCGTTGAGGGCCAGTTCCGGGTGGGCGTGAATGTCGCGCCGCAGTGCCGTCAGTTCGGCGAGAAAAGGGAGTTCGAGCAAGGGCATGGATTCAGGGTGCAGGTTACAGGGTGCAGTAATTTTTGCGCGACAAAGCCGCGGAAACTAAACTGTACCCTGAATCCTGTACCCTGAATCCCGAATGCAACTCATCCTCATCAGCGGTCTTTCCGGCTCCGGCAAATCCGTCGCTCTCAATTTGCTGGAAGATTCCGGCTATTACTGCGTGGACAACCTGCCCATCGAAATGCTGGCGGCCTTGCTCTGGCTCAAGGAGAGGGAGCGCGCGCACAAGGTGGCGGTGGCCATCGACGCCCGCTCCGGGCAGGGCATCGACTTGCTGCCGGAGAAGCTGGGCAAGCTGGCCGGTGAGGGTATCGATCCGACTTTCCTCTATCTGCATGCCGATACCGAGACGCTGCTCAAGCGCTATTCCGAGTCGCGCCGCCGGCACCCGCTGGCCGGCGCCGACCAAACGCTGGAAGAAGCCATCCGCGCCGAACGCGAATTGCTCGCCCCGATCGCCAGCCTCGGTCACCGCATCGACACCAGCGGCCTGAAACCCGCCGCGCTGCGCGAATGGGTGCGCCAGTTCATCGAGGCCGAACCGGGCCAGGGGCTGACCCTGATGTTCGAGTCTTTCGGCTTCAAACACGGCATTCCGCTCGATGCCGATCTGGTGTTCGACGTGCGCTGCCTGCCCAACCCGCACTACGACGCGGCGCTGCGCCCGCTGACCGGGCGCGACCCGCCGGTGATCGGCTTTCTCGAAGCTGAAGCCGAGGTCGTGCGCATGCGCGACGACATTGGCCGCTTCGTCGGCGACTGGCTGCCGGCCTATATCCGCGACAACCGCAGTTACCTGACGGTGGCCATCGGCTGCACCGGCGGCCAGCACCGTTCGGTGTACATCGCCGAATGGCTCGGCCGCGAGTTCGCCGGCCGCGCCCGCGTTCTGGTGCGTCATCGCAGTTTGGCGGGGGTTGTTGAGTGAGAGAGAGGCAGTCGAGAGTGGAGAGCAGAGGAGTCGAGAGCAAAACCCTCCCCCACTCTCCACTGCTTCCCGGCGACTGGCTGGTCGTTCTCGCCGGCGCGCTGCTCGTTGGCCTGAGCATTCCAGCATTCTGGCGCGGCGGCCTCGGCGAACGCGCCATCATCCGTCAGGAAGGCCAGGTTTTTGCCGACGTCGACCTGCGCAGCCGGCGTGAACTGGAGGTCGCCGGGCCGCTCGGCGTCACGCGAATCGCCATCGAACCCGGCCGCGCCCGCGTCGTCAGCGATCCCGGCCCGCGCCAATATTGCGTCCGTCAGGGCTGGCTGACGCGCGCCGGCGAAATCGCCATCTGCGCCCCCAACCGCGTCAGCCTGCAAATCGCCGGCCGCACCCGTCTTTATGACTCGCTCAGCTACTGACCACGGGTCGAGCGCAAGCCCCGCCATTCATGGCGGGGTAAGTGAGACAAGCAACTCCCGCGCCGAAGGCGCACCAAATTTGTGGCGAGGAAATCCCGGGCCTCAGCCCGGGGTGACTCAACTCACCATCACCGCCGAAGACCGCCGCGTCGCCTGGCTGGCGACCGCCGCCGTCGGCCTGTCGCTGGTCGACGCGGCGATTCCGACGCCGTTGCCGGGCATCAAGCCGGGCCTGGCCAATATCGTCACGCTGATCGTGCTGCTGCGTCACGGCTGGGGCAGCGCCGTCTGGGTCAGCCTGCTGCGCGTGCTGGCTGGCGGTCTGCTGCTCGGCCACTTTCTCGCCCCCGGCTTTTTCCTGTCGCTGACCGGGGCTATCGCCAGCTTGCTGACGCTGGGCCTGGCGCGCTATCTGCCGGCGCGCTGGTTCGGCCCGGTCAGCCTGTCGGTATTTGCCGCCTTCGCTCACATCGGCGGCCAGTTGCTGCTCGCACGCGCCTGGCTGATCCCGCACGACGGCATCTTCCTGCTGACGCCGCCATTCGCTGCCGCCGCCCTCGTTTTTGGCATCCTCAATGGCCTGATCGCGGCTAAACTCTTGGTTGAAACCACCAGCGAAAATCCCTCATGTCCACCACAACCGTCTGCCTCGCCCTGACCGGCGCTTCCGGCATGCCCTACGGGCTGCGCCTGCTGGATTGCCTGCTGGCCGCCGGCTGCCGCGTGCAACTGCTGTACTCGCCAGCCGCCCAGGTGGTCGCCCGGCAGGAAATGGGGCTGGAACTCTCGTCGCGCCCGGTCGAGGCCCGCGCTACCCTGCTCGCCCGCCTGCCGGCGGCCAATCCCGAGCTGCTGACCGTGTACGGCCGCGAGGAATGGTTCGCGCCGATGGCCTCCGGCTCCAATCCGCCCGACGCCATGATCGTCTGTCCGTGCTCGATGGGCACCCTGGCGGCCATCGCCCAAGGGCTGGCGGATAACCTGATCAGCCGCGCCGCCGACGTGGCGCTCAAGGAAGGCCGCAAACTGGTGCTGGCGCCGCGCGAAACGCCGCTTTCCGTGATTCATCTGGAAAACATGCTGCGCCTGGCGCGTGCCGGCGCGGTGATCCTGCCGCCCAATCCCGGCTTCTATCACTACCCGCAAGCCGTCGGCGATCTCGTCGATTTCGTCGTCGCCCGCATTCTCGACCAACTGGCCGTGCCGCACACGCTGATGCAGCGCTGGGGCGCCTGATCGCCGTGGGCTGGTTCGACTTTGCCCGCGCGCCGGCCGGCGTCGCCGTCGAGACGCTGCGCCTGCCGCTGTTGCCGCTCAATACCGTGCTCTTTCCCGGCGGCCTGCTGGCGCTCAAGATCTTCGAGCAGCGCCATCTCGACATGACAGCCGACTGTCTGAAAGAGAACCAGCCGTTCGGCGTCTGCCTGCTGGCCAGCGGCGGCGAAGGAGGTGACGGCAGCGCCGCCGCGCCGCATCCGGTCGGCACGCTGGCGACCATCGCCAGTTGGGAGATGGAGCAACTCGGCATCCTGCTCATCAGCGTCCGCGGCGGCCGGCGCTTTCGCATCATTGAATCGCAGGCCGGCCCGGCCAACCGGCTCGAAGCGACGGTCGAACTGCTCGCCGAACCGGAGCCGGCGCTGCCGCCCGAACGGCGTCGGCTGCTGCCGCTGCTGCGGCGCATCGTCAGCGACCAGGGGCCGGAACGCATCGCCGAACCGCATCGTTTCGCCGCTGCCGCCTGGGTCGGCTACCGCATCACCGAGGTGCTGCCGATCCAGAACCTGGCCAAGCAAAAGCTGCTCGAACTCGACGACCCGCTGGCCCGCTTGCAGATTCTCGAAACCTGGCTCGACCAGCGCAAGCTCCTTGACT
>WQUQ01000104.1 GCA_009782025.1 Desulfobulbus sp.
CCGACCTGGGCGATTTCCTTGGAGGTGGTGCACGGCTTGGAGATGCCCTTCAATTCCTCGATGGTGGCGATGACGGCCTTGTCGATGCCGCGCTTCAGATCCATCGGGTTCATGCCGGCGGCGACGTACTTCATGCCTTCGCGGACGATGGCCTGGGCCAGCACGGTGGCGGTGGTGGTGCCGTCGCCGGCGATGTCGGAAGTCTTGGAAGCGACTTCCTTGACCATCTGGGCGCCCATGTTGGCGAACTTGTCCTTGAGTTCGATTTCCTTGGCGACGGAAACGCCGTCCTTGGTCACGGTCGGGCCGCCGAAGGAACGCTCGAGCACCACGTTGCGGCCTTTGGGGCCGAGCGTGACCTTGACCGCGTCGGCCAGGATGTTGATGCCTTCGACCATGCGGGCGCGGGCGGAATCACCGAATTTGACTTCTTTGGCTGCCATTTATGTATAACTCCTGAAAATTGTTGTGTGGTGATTGGGGCGGCGCTTACTTCTGCACGACGCCCATGATGTCTTCTTCGCGCATGACCAGGATTTCCTCGCCATCGACCTTGACCGCTTGCCCTGCGTATTTGCCGAACAGCACGCGGTCGCCCTTCTTGACGTCGGGTTCGATGCGCTTGCCGGCCTCGTCGCGCTTGCCCGGGCCGACGGCCAGGACTTCGCCCTGATCCGGCTTTTCGCCGGCGGAATCGGGAATGACGATGCCGGAAGCGGTGGTGCGCTCGGCTTCAACGCGCTTGACGATCACGCGGTCGTGCAAAGGACGAATATTCATACAAATGGACTCCTGAACAATGAATAGAGAGTTGTGAAAACTGAAGCGACAAACTGAAAGGGATCGGGCCGGAGGCGGCGCCGAAGCCGGAGCGAGAACCGGTGTTAGCACTCATCGCCGACGAGTGCTAATAATAGGGGCCGTCCGGGGCGATTTCAAGAGGCCGGATCACAATTTCGTCGCCGGCCTCGATCAAGGCGTCGCGCAACGCGAGATTCCATTCCCGCCCAGCACTTGCCGCTTTGGCGGCGTGAAGTTCATCATGCGCGCCGCACACGACGCCGAGGGCTGTCCGCGCTACCATTGCTTTTCATGCATACCGTTGAAATCGTCCTGCTGGTACTGATGTTTGGCGCCGTGACCGGCATCGTCGCGCGCTATCTGCCGGCCGTTCCCCTACCCTTGATCCAGATCGCCATGGGCGCGCTGCTATCGTGGCCGCAGCAGGGCTTGCACATCGCGCTCGATCCCGAGCTGTTCTTGCTGTTGTTCATTCCGCCGCTGCTGTTTGCCGATGGCTGGCGCATTCCCAAGCGCGAATTCTTTGCGTTCTGGCGGCCCGTGTTGCGGCTGGCGCTGGGGCTGGTGTTATTCACGGTACTGGGGCTGGGCGTGCTGATTCACTGGCTGATTCCGGCCATGCCGCTGCCGGTCGCTTTCGCGCTGGCCGCCGTGGTGTCGCCCACCGACGCCGTGGCGGTGTCGGCCATCACGCGCCATCTGGGCATGCCGAACAAGACCATGAGCGTGCTCGAAGGCGAATCGCTGCTCAACGACGCCTCGGGTCTGGTGGCCCTCAAGTTCGCGGTCGCGGCGACGGTGACCGGCGCTTTCTCGTGGCAGGGCGCGGTGGTCAATTTTTTGTGGATCGCGCTGGCCGGGCTGGCCGTCGGCATCGTGCTCGGCTGGAGTTATGCGCGGCTGCGCGAGCAGGTGACGCGGCGGCTCGGCGACGTGGCGGCGACGCAGATGGTGGTGCTGATGGTGCTGCTGCCCTTTGCCGCTTATCTGCTGGGCGAGAGCATTGGCGCATCCGGCATTCTGGCGGCGGTGGCGGCGGGCATCACGACCAATTTCGCCGATCTCGGACGCGGCGATTTCGTCAGCGAACGCCTGCAATCGGAAAACACCTGGTCGATGATCGAATCGGCTTTCAACGGCGCGGTCTTTTTACTGCTCGGCTTGCAACTGCCTTCCATCGTCGTCACCACGCTGGAGGCCGACAAGGTGGATTTCTGGCAACTGGCTGCTCATGTGCTGATTCTCTCGACGGCCCTGCTGGCGCTGCGCTGGTTCTGGTTCGCGCTCGGTTTGCAGGGGCGGCATTTGCGCGTGCTCGTCAGCAGCCAGTTGGCGGGGCATTCCGCGCCCGATCAAACGGCCCGCCAGCGCCGTGTGGCCTGGCTCATCAGCGGCATCGGCGCCCTGGCCGGCATCCGCGGCGCCGTCACGCTGGCCGGCGCGCTGTCCGTCCCGCTGCTGGCGCGCGGCGGGCATCCTTTCCCCGAGCGGGATCTGCTGATTTTTCTCGCCGCCGGCACGATTCTGTTCACGCTGATCGCCGGCAGCGTTGGCCTGCCGATCCTGCTCAAGCGCCTGCCGCAAGCGCCTGAGCCGCCCGGCGAGCGCGAAGAACGGCTGGCGCGGCTGGTCGCCTGCCGCGCCGCCATCGCCGGCATGACGCTCGGCGAGGCGGAGCGCGCCGGCGCCGACCCGCAATGGCTGGCGCAATACCACGAAGCCGAAGGCCGCCTGCTCCAGGATTACCGCAAACGCATCGACCTGCTCGACGATGGCGATGTCATCACGACGCCCGAGGCCGAGGCGCAGTTGCCCGAAATCCTGCGCCAGCGCCGCCAGCGTTATATCGTGCAACTGGAATTGCATTTGCAGTGTTTGCACACCGAGCGCACGGCGATCTATGCCGAACGCCACGCCGGCCGCATCAATGACGAGGCGTTGCGCCGTCTGGTCAGCGAAATCGATCTGGCGGAAGTTTCCCTGCAACGACGACTGACCGTGGCCCGGCGCACGCTGGCGAAAATGCCGCCCCCGCCAGCGAGTGGATAATTCCATTTTTAAATCGGCCGAGTACGCGAAGGCGAAGCGAGAGACAGTGCGGTTGCACGGCAAGCGAAGCCGACAAAGTGATCGGTTGATTTGGAAATGGAATAAGGGAGGACATGATGGACTGGCGAACGGTCAAGGAAAAAGCCGATCTCTACGAAAAACTGATGCGCCTGGATAAACCCATCGGCATTTTGCTGCTGGTGTGGCCGACCCTGTGGGCGCTCTGGCTGTCGGCCGATGGCCGGCCGGAATGGCCGGTGCTGATGGTGTTCCTGCTCGGCACGGTATTGATGCGCTCGGCCGGCTGCGTCATCAACGATTACGCCGACCGCGACTTCGACCGTCACGTCAAACGCACCCGTGAGCGCCCGCTGACCGCCGGCCTGGTCAGCCCGCGCGAGGCGCTGATCCTGTTCGCCGTCCTTTGTCTGCTGGCTTTCTCGCTGGTGCTGGCGCTCGGCCGGCCGCTGGTCACCTGGCTGTCGCTGCCGGCGCTGTTCCTGGCCATCAGCTATCCCTTCACCAAGCGCTTTTTCGCCCTGCCGCAAGCCTACCTGGGCATCGCCTTCGGCTTCGGCATCCCGATGGCTTACGCCGCGCATCTCGGCACGGTGCCGGCCGAAGGCTGGTGGCTGCTGCTCGCCAACATGTTCTGGTCGCTCGCCTACGACACCGAGTACGCGATGGTCGACCGCGACGACGATGTGAAAATCGGCATCAAAACCTCGGCCATCACCTTCGGCCGTTTCGACGTGGCGGCGGTGATGCTGTGTTACGCGGCGGTGCTGACGATCATCGCCGGTCTCGGCTGGAGCCTCCTGCGCGGCTGGCCGTTCTATGCCGGCCTGGCCGTCGCCGCCGGCATCATCGGCGTGCATTACACCTGGATTCGGGGGCGCGAGCGGATGGCTTGCTTCCGGGCTTTTCTGCACAACAACTGGGTCGGCGGGGCGATTTTCGCCGGAATTGCGCTGGATTATCTGATCGGCGGGCGTTGAACCCGCCCGCTCCGTTCCGTGATTCTGTGAAAGAATGGCCGCCGACGCCCCGTTGCCACTGCCCATGATGAACGACATCCACCACGATCTGACCCAAAAAACCCTGGCCATCCTCTGTCTGCTTGGCCTGATCGGCCTGTCGCTGTGGGTGTTGCGCCCCTTTCTGGCGGCCACCGTGTGGGCGGCCATGATCGTCGTCGCCACCTGGCCCTTGCTGCGCTCGCTGGAAGCGCGCCTGGGCGGGCGGCGGACGCCGGCGGTGGCGCTGATGTGTCTGGGCCTGTTGATCCTTCTGGTGCTGCCCCTGTGGCTGGCCATCGACACCATCATCGACCATGCCGATACGCTGACGGCAGTATTCCACCGCCTTGCCGAGGGCGGGCCGCCGGCGCCGCCGGACTGGCTGGCCGGCATCCCCGTGGTCGGCGAGCGGCTGGTCGGGCTATGGCAGCAGGTTGCTGCCGCCGGCGAGCCGGCCCTGGTCGCCAGGATCACGCCCCATGCCGCCGACGCCGGCAAATGGGCGTTGGCCAGGGTCGGCGGGCTGGGCGGCATGCTGGTGCAGTTTCTGCTGGTCATCGTTCTGTCGGCGCTGTTCTATAGCGGCGGCGAGAATGCGGCCCGGCTGCTGCGCCGTTTCGGCCGGCGGCTGGCCGGCGCGCGCGGCGAGGGCGCCATCGTCCTCGGCGGCCAGGCGATCCGCGCCGTGGCGCTTGGCGTCGGCGTCACCGCCCTGACCCAGACGGTGCTCGGCGGCATCGGCCTGGCCGTGGCCGGCGTGCCGTTCGCCGCCCTGCTCTCGGCGCTCATGCTGCTCTTCTGCATCGCCCAGATCGGGCCGGGCCTGATCCTCTTTCCGGCGGTGGCCTGGATGTACTGGAACGGCGACGGCGGCTGGGCGACGGCCCTGCTGGTGTGGAGCCTGATCGTCGTCATGCTCGACAACGTGCTGCGCCCGATCCTGATCCGCAAGGGCGCCGACCTGCCGCTGCTGCTGATTTTCGCCGGCGTCATCGGCGGCCTGCTTGGCTTCGGCCTGGTCGGGATTTTCATCGGGCCGGTGGCCCTGGCCGTCACCTGGACGCTGACCCTGGCCTGGATCGAGGATGCCCTCGGCAAGGATGAGGATGCCGGGGCGCCCAATCAATCATCATTCCATTTTTAAATCAGCCGAGGACGCGAAGGCGAAGCGAGAGACAGTGCGCTTGCACGGCAAGCGAAGCCGACAAAGTCATCGGTTGATTTGGAAATGGAATCAGACGCGGCGCAGCCGGATCAGGCGGAACCAGCCGCCGCCCAGGGCCGGCCGGTCGTCCTCGCAGACGAATTGCGGCGCGCTCGCCAGGACATCCTCGAAGATGACATCGAGGCGGGTCGCCACGCGGCGGGCAAGGGGATTGAGCCAGCGCCGCAGTAGCGCCGGCTGATCGCGGCGCAGGAATTTATCGAAGATGATGACCGTTCCGCCCGGGCGAACGACGCGGGCGATCTCACTCAGGCAGCGCTCCGGCTGCGGCACCACGGCCAGAATCAGGTGCAGCGCCGCGGCATCGAAAGTGGCCTCGGCGAAAGGCAGGCGCTGGGCGTCGCCCTGCACCGGCGCGAAATCCAGCCCGTCGGCGCGCGGCAAGGCGCGGCGCAGCATCGAGCGGTTGAAATCGAGGCCAATGTAGCGCCGCGTCGGCGGCAGGTGCGGCAAATCGAGACCGGTGCCGACGCCGGCCAGCAACACCCGGCCGCCGTCGCCGGGCAGAGCGGCCAGACTGCGCCGCCGCGCCGCCCGCGTCGCCCGTTGCAGCGCCGCATCGTAAAACGGGGCAAGCAGCGTGTAACTGGCGTGCAGACTCAACCGGCCACCTCGTTGCCAGAATGAAAACGGGCCAGCAAGCGGTTTCTATTCATGCCCTATCCGATCCTGTCCAGCCTGCGACAAATAGCAAAGCCGCCCGGTTTACGGTTATTTTGCCGACGCAAAAGGGATGAGCATTTTAGAGCGGTTTCTGCTTGAATGATTACATCAAATTTCCAGCGCTGTTAGCCCCCCTCCCCCGCAAGCAGGGGAGGGAACAAAGCCCCTTCCCCCGCCTGCGGGGGAAGGTTGGGATGGGGGGAGCAGCGCCAGATTGTGTAAGCATTTGAAC
>WQUQ01000105.1 GCA_009782025.1 Desulfobulbus sp.
TCCCGCTACGTCATGCTGCGCGCAGTCGCAGCATCCATGCGGCTTGTGGATTCTGCGACTACGCTTCGCTCCGCGCAGAATGACAACATTTAATTGCCGGATGAATAGTCAACCAGGTGAATTCTGGCGGCCCAGCCCAGCGCCGCCAGTTGGGCATCGAGATACCGCTCCGGGGCGATGCCCAGTTCTTGCAGCCTGGTCGCCGAAGTTTCCAGAGCGCGCGTTTCGGCGGCATGAACGGCCTGCAACAGGCTGCCGAGCGGGCCGGAATGCCCGGTCAGCGCCGTGACGATTTCTTCGGCCAGCGGCAATTGCCGCATGATTTCCGCCATCGGCATGTTGAGCAGCACATCGAGCAGCGAGAACGCGCCGACCATGAAGGCCGCATCGCCAGGATTTTCCACAACCGGGGCCGGCTGCAATTGCAGCGCCAGCGCTTCCAGCAGATGGCCGCGGGCGGCCGCTTTTTGCAACAACGGGTTGGGCCGGTGACCGTTGTTCGGGTCGGCATAAACCAGCAATTGCAGCCAGCGCTGCAACGGGCGGCGGCCGATCAGATTGATGGCCTGGGCAAAGCTGGTGATCGGCCTGGATAGCGCCATGGCCGCCGAATTGACCAGGCGCAACAGGCCGTAGGAAAGTTTCGATTCCTGGCGGAAAACATGCTCCAGGGCGGCCGTGTCGGCATCCTGGGCAATCAGCGCCAAGAGTTCGAGCAGCTTGAGGCGCGTGATGTCGGCCTGACTCGCCGCCGTGCCGCGGGTGAGCAGATATTCGCCAGTAGACAGCGAGCAGGCGTTTTGGAGGCACCATTGCCGCTCGGCATGGGTATGGACGTCGGTCGCAACCAGGGTGTTGCGGGCCGCCAGACCGCGCAGCGTGAACGGCGGCAGGCTGCGGGCGTGGCTGGCGGTCAGCAGCAGGTAACGCCAGACGCCGGTCGGCAGCGGGGTATTGGCCGCGGTGAGTTGGGCCACCCCGTAACCGCCCTGGCGCAGGGCGGCACTCTGGGCGGCCAGCGCCGTGGCGTCGGCGGCGACCGGGTTGGCCGGGAAGACGGTGACGGCCCGCCGGTCGAGCCGACCCGGCGGATAGGGCGAATGCGGCGCGGCGATGGCGGGCAAGAGCCACGGATGGCGGCTGTCGAAATCGTCGGTCAGCGGCGACTCGACCAACTGCCGCAGGAGGGCGTCGCCGGCGGGAGCGGCATTCAGTTCGGCGCGGTAACCCGACCAGGAATCATCCGCGCCGAGCAAGGGGTGGATGAACAGGAAAGCGGGGGTGGGCATGGCGCAGGGTTTGAGTCGCAGACCGCCCGATGGTAGCAAAATTACCCGCCAGGCACTTGGTCATCGCCGCCCTGCGCAGGGCGATTGCATGAACGTATTTGTCATTGAAGTCGAGAGTCGAGAGTGTCTTGAGTCGAGAGCGCCCCTCTCGACTCCCCAACTCTCCACTCTCCACTCACAACCGGGTTCGTGCGATTGCCCTGCGTCCTGCGCCATCGCCAAAGCCACCCGCGAGGCGTTTTGCCTTTGGGGTAAAATACGCGCCGATTCAGAATCCGAACCCGCCATGAAAACAAGTTTTCTCGACTTCGAGCAATCCATTGCCGACCTCGAAGCCAAAATCGAAGAGTTGCGCTTCGTCCAGGATGATTCGGCGGTCGATATTTCGGAAGAGATCAGCCGTCTGGAAAAGAAGAGCGCGCAACTGACCAAGGACATCTACGGCAAGCTGACGCCGTGGCAGGTGGCCCAGGTTGCCCGCCACCCGCAGCGGCCGTACACGCTCGACTACGTGCAGCACATCTTCACCGATTTCGAGGAACTGCACGGCGACCGCGCCTTTGCCGACGATCATGCCATCGTCGGCGGCCTGGCCCGCTTCAACGGCCAGCCGGTGGTCGTCATCGGCCACCAGAAGGGGCGCGACACCCAGGAAAAGATTTACCGCAATTTCGGCATGCCGCGCCCCGAGGGCTACCGCAAGGCGCTGCGCCTGATGAAGCTGGCCGAGAAATTTGCCCTGCCGGTAATGACCTTTGTCGACACGCCGGGCGCCTATCCCGGCATCGACGCCGAGGAGCGCGGCCAGTCCGAGGCCATTGGCCGCAACCTGTACGTCATGGCCGAGTTGAAAGTGCCGGTGATCGTCACCGTCATCGGCGAGGGCGGCTCCGGCGGCGCCCTCGCCATCGCCGTCGGCGACGTGGTGCAGATGCTGCAATACTCGACCTATTCGGTGATCTCGCCGGAAGGCTGCGCCTCGATCCTCTGGAAAAGCGCCGAGAAAGCGCCGGAAGCCGCTGAAACCATGGGCATCACGGCGCAGCGCCTGAAAACCCTGGGCCTGATCGACCGCATCGTCACTGAGCCGGTCGGCGGCGCCCACCGCGACCACGCGGCGATGGCCCAGCATCTGAAAAAAACCTTGCAGGATGCGCTCCGGCACCTGTCGGCGATGACCACCGAAGAACTGCTGGCGACGCGCTACGAGCGGCTGATGAGCTATGGCCGCTTCAAGGAACAGGCGGCCTGATTGCCTTGATGCCCGGTGAATTTGCATTGATCGACCGCTACTTCGCCCGGCCGACGCCCTCGGCGGCGCTTGGTCCCGGCGACGACTGCGCGCTGCTGCAACCGACGCCGGGGATGCAACTGGCGGTGACCACCGACATGCTGGTCGCCGGCGCGCACTTTCTGCCCGACACGGACCCGAAAAATCTCGGCTGGAAAACGCTTGCCGTCAATCTCTCCGACCTCGCCGCGATGGGCGCGCGGCCGCGCTGGGCGACGCTCGCCGGGGCGCTGCCGGATGCCGACGCGAACTGGATCGCCGCCTTCGCCGACGGTTTCTTCGCCTGCGCCGACGCCTATGGCGTCGAACTGATCGGCGGCGACACCACGCGCGGGCCGCTCAACCTGTGCGTCACCGCTTTCGGCGAAATCGCGCCGGGCCGCGCCTTGCGCCGCGATGGCGCACAGGTCGACGACCAGATCTGGGTTTCCGGCCGCCCCGGTCTGGCCGCCCTGGGTCTGGCCCAGTTGCAAGGGCGCGTGGATTTGCCAGCGCTCCTGCCCGAGCCGTGGCCGCGCCTGTGCCTCGCCGCGCTGGAAAAACCGCAGCCGCGCGTCGCTCTCGGCCAGGCGCTGGTCGGCGTCGCCAGCGCCGCCATCGACGTTTCCGACGGCCTGCTTGCCGATCTCGGCCATATCGCCCGGCGTTCCGGCTGCGCCGCCGCCGTGCGCCTGACCCGGTTGCCGCACCTGCCCAAGGGCGAACGTTACGATGCCGGGCTGCAAAAGCTGGCGCGGGAATGCCAGGTGGCTGGCGGCGACGATTACGAACTGTGTTTCACCGCGCCCTGCGCGCAGCACAACGCCATCGGCGAAATCGCCGCCGGCCTCGAACTGCCGCTGTGGTGCATCGGCGAAATGCTCGCCGGGCCGTCCGGCGCGGTCACGGTATTCGACCCGGATGGGCAGCCGGTCGAGTTCCAGCACAAGGGGTTCGAGCATTTTGACTGACACGGCCCCGCACCGCCCCAACCTGCGCTTTTTGCTCGCTCACCCGGCGCATTTCCTGGCGCTCGGCTGCGGCAGCGGCCTTGCGCCGAAAGCGCCCGGCACCTTCGGCACCCTGTTCGCCTGGGGCAGCTTTCTGCTCTTTCGCCCGTATTTCGGCGATTTCCAGTTGCTCATCCTGTTCGCCGCCGCCTATCTCGGCGGCATCTGGCTGATCGACGTGACCGGTCGGGCACTCGGCGACCCGGATCACGGCAGCATCGTCTGGGACGAAATCGTGCCCTTCTGGCTGGTGCTGCTGCTGACGCCAGAGAGCTTCGCCTGGCAACTGGCCGCCTTTCTGCTGTTCCGCCTGTTCGACATCACCAAGCCGCAGCCGGCGCGTTATTTCGACGAGCGCGTCAAAAACGGCTTTGGCGTCATGGCCGACGATCTGGTCGCCGCCGGCTACACCCTGCTCGTTCTGGCGCTGCTGAAAATCACGCTGGCCTGACGACGGTTCAGAACCGCCAGCCGAAGCGCTTGAGCAGTTCGCCGGTTTCGCACAGCGGCAGGCCGACGACCCCGCTGTAGCTGCCGGCCAGATGGTCGACGAACAGCCCGGCGCGGCCCTGGATGCCGTAGGCGCCGGCCTTGTCCAGCGGCTCGCCGCTCAACACGTAGTGGCGGATCTCGTCCTCGTCGAGCGGACGAAAGCGCACCTCGCTCACCGACAGGACGTACTCGGTGCGCCCCAGATGGGTTACGGCAACGCCGGTCAGCACCCGGTGGCTCCGCCCCGACAGGCGACGCAGGATGTCGGTGGCATCGGTGGCATCGGCCGGCTTGCCGATGATCTGGCCGGCGAATTCGAGCGTCGTGTCGGCGGCCAGCACCGGCTGCGGCGGCAAGTGCCGCTCGCTGACGAGGCGCTGGCCGTGCGCAGCCTTGGCGCGGGCGATGCGTTCGACGTAAGCGACCGGATCCTCGCCAACGCCGGGCGTTTCGTCGGTGTCGCCGTCGCTGCGCACGCCTTCGCGGAACAGCACGGTATCGAAGGCCACCCCGATCTGGGTCAGCAATTCGCGCCGGCGCGGGCTGCGGGAGGCAAGATAAAGACGCATCGGCATAGTGTACGACATCGCCGGCGGAAACCGCTCTTCTTCACCCTCGCTTCACACCATTTCACCGCTGCTTCGTCATGCCCTCACCCGGCGGTTCGAGACTGTTCCCGTCACATCAACCGAGGGGAGCCTCTCATGGACCGCAAATTGTTTTTCAAGATTTTCGCCATCGTCGGACTGAGCATTCTGCTGCTGATTCCCCTGACGCTGGTCGAGGGACAGATCCGCGAGCGCAGCCAGCGCCAGGAAGAAGTACAGCAGGACATCGCCAACAGCGCCGCCGGGCCGCAAACGCTGATCGGGCCGGTGATCCTGCTGCGCACCCGCGAACAGGTGACGGAAACCCGGCGCGACGAGGTGGGCAATCTGCCGGTGACGACGACCCGGATCGTCGAGCACAGCCAGTTCATCGCCCCGGAAACCTTGAGCATTGAGGGCGAGGCCAGGGTGGAGACGCGCCAGCGCGGCATCTACCAGGCCCGTCTGTTTCATCTCGACTCGACCCAGCAGGGCCAGTTCAGCGTGACCACGCCAGCGCCCGACGCCAACAAACACCTGCTCGACGCCGAGGCCGTGCTCATTCTCGGTCTCTCCGATACACGCGGCGT
Organism: Desulfobulbus sp.; assembly: GCA_009782025.1. Classification (GTDB taxonomy): domain Bacteria; phylum Pseudomonadota; class Gammaproteobacteria; order Burkholderiales; family Rhodocyclaceae; genus Azonexus. The sequence continues at coordinate 5,239 of WQUQ01000105.1, forward strand.
CGGCAACGACCCGGAAGTGCTCATCAACGGTCAGCCCCGCCATTTCGGCAAGCCGGAGAAAGGCGCGCTGCCGCTGGCCCAGTTGAGCGTACCGCTCGGCCGGCTGGAACTGGGCAAGACCTACCGCTTCGCCGTCAGCTTTCCGCTGCAACTGACCGGCACGAGCGCCCTGAACATCGCGCCGGTCGGCGAGGCCAACAGCATCCGGCTCAAGTCGAATTGGCCGCATCCCAATTTCGGCGGCCGCTTCCTGCCGCTGGAACGCAGCGTCAATGCCAACGGCTTCACGGCGCATTGGGAAATCTCCCACCTCGCCCGCGATTTCGGCAACGCGCTCGACCCGCGCAGCGGCGAGGCGCTGGCGATCACCTTCATCGACCCGGTCAATATCTACCTGCAAGCCGAGCGCGCCGTGAAATACGGCATCCTGTTCATCGTGCTCACCTTCGCCGGTTTCTTTTTGACCGAGATCCTGCGCCGCGCGCCGATCCATCCGCTGCAATACCTGCTGGTCGGCCTGGCGCTCGCCATCTTCTTCCTGCTGCTGATCGCCTTCTCCGAACACATGGCTTTCGCCGCCGCCTATGGTCTGGCCGCCGCCGCCTGCATCGGCTTGATCGCCTGGTATCTGGCCGGCGCCCTCGGCGACTGGCGGCGCGGCGCCGCCTTCGGCGCCGGGCTGACCGGCCTCTACGGCGTGCTCTACGGCGTGCTGCTGTCGGAGGACAACGCCTTGCTGATGGGCAG
>WQUQ01000106.1 GCA_009782025.1 Desulfobulbus sp.
CGTAGGAGCCGTCGGAGGGCACGCCCATGGTGACCCACTCATCGGAACCGAGCACCCAGTCGCGGACGTGGTCGATGGCGGCATTGGCGGCGGAAGCGGCGGACGACAGGCCGCGCGCCTCGATGATGGCCGCGCCGCGCTTGCCGACGGTGGGCAGGAAGACGTCGTTGTTCCAGACGGCGTCATTGATGAGCGCCTTGACGCTGTCGCCGTTGGAGGTGGTGAAGCGATAATCGGCGTACATGGTCGGCGAGTGGTTGCCCCAGACAACCAGCTTTTTCAGGGACGACACCGGGCGGCCGGTCTTGGCGGCCAGTTGCGACAGGGCGCGGTTGTGATCCAGGCGCAGCATGCCGTGGTAATTGGCCGGATTGGTGCGGCCGACCTTGCGGGCGGCGGAAGCGGCGATGTAGGCATTGGTGTTGGCCGGATTGCCGACCACCAGCACCTTGACGTTTTCCCTGGCGTTTTCGGCGATGGCCTTGCCCTGGACGGTGAAGATGGCACCATTGGCGGTCAGCAGGTCGGCGCGCTCCATGCCCTTGGTGCGGGGGCGAGCGCCAACCAGCAGACAGATGTCGGCATCCTTGAAGGCGACGTTCGGATCGTCGGTCGTCAGCATGCCGGCCAGCAGCGGGAAGGCGCAGTCCTCCAGCTCCATCATCACGCCCTTGACGGCTTGCTGGGCCTGCGGCAGGTCGAGCAACTGGAGGATGACCGGCTGGTCTTTGCCGAGCATTTCGCCAGAGGCGATGCGGAACAGCAGGCTATAACCGATCTGGCCGGCGGCGCCGGTAACGGCTACGCGCATGGGGGCTTTGGACATTTGTCGCTCCTGAATGAAACAGCGTGATGGAAATGGATGCTTGGCTCGCTTGCCGACGAGAACAGCGCCTTACGTCAGGTGGATCGAGAACACAAGATGTTAGAAGTTCGGGCAGGGGCTGTCAATTCGTCATCTCTGTCTTGTAACAGGAACTGGAGACAGACCGGATTTCCCGCTATACACTCAAGTCAAAGGAAAGGAGCAACAAAAATGGAACTTGAAATCTACGAAGCCTTTATAGGCGTAGGCGTGCCGAACGAGAAAGCAAAAGCCGTAGTCGAATCCATCAACAAGGAGATCGACAGACGCTACAACCTGCACGCCGCACAATTGGCAACAAAAGGCGACATTGCCGCAGTCAGAGCCGATCCAGCCGAAGCAAAGGCCGAGATCATCAAATGGACAGTTGGGGCTATGTTCGGAGCAGTTGCGCTTTTTGCAACCATCACAAAATTATGGCATTAGCATAATATGCTTTTCAGTTTCTCGGCCCGCCTTTGAGAACCGTGTTTTTGATCCTCTTGGCCGTTTCCGGGTAATCCCGCGAATAGTGCAGGCCGCGGCTTTCGTGGCGGAGGATGGCGCAGCGGATGATGAGTTCGGCGGTCAGGACCAGGTTGCGCAGTTCGATCAGGTCGTGGCTGACGCGAAAGTTGGAATAAAACTCGTGGATTTCGCGTTTCAGCAGGCGCACCCGGTGCAGGGCGCGTTTGAGCCGTTTGTTGGTGCGGACGATGCCAACGTAGTCCCACATGAAGCGGCGCAGTTCGTCCCAGTTGTGCGAGATGACGACGACTTCGTCGGCGTCGGTGACGCGGCTTTCGTCCCATTCGGGCAGGGCCGGCAGCGGCGCGCGCCGGGCGGCCAGCATGTCGCCCACCGCAGCTTCGGCAAAGACCAGGCATTCGAGCAGGGAGTTGGAGGCCAGGCGGTTGGCGCCATGCAGGCCGGTGCAGGAGGCTTCGCCGGCGACGTAGAGGCCGGCGATGTCGGTGCGCCCGTTGAGGTCGCAGACGATGCCGCCGCAGGTGTAGTGGGCGGCAGGGACGACCGGGATCGGCTGGCGCGCGATGTCGATGCCGAGTTCGAGGCAGCGGGCGTGAATGTTGGGGAAGTGCGCCTTGATGAAGGCTTCGCCCTTGTGCGAGATGTCGAGGAAGACGCAGTCGAGACCGCGTTTTTTCATCTCGAAGTCGATGGCGCGGGCAACGATGTCGCGCGGTGCGAGTTCGGCGCGCTCGTCGTGTTCGGGCATGAAGCGCGTGCCGTCGGGGAGCTTCAAGAGCCCGCCTTCGCCGCGCACGGCTTCGGAAATGAGGAAGGATTTGGCCTGCGGGTGGTACAGGCAGGTCGGGTGGAACTGGATGAATTCCATGTTGGCGACGCGGCAGCCGGCGCGCCAGGCCATGGCGATGCCGTCGCCGGTCGAGGTGTCGGGATTGGTGGTGTAGAGGTAGACCTTGCCGGCGCCGCCGGTGGCGATCAGGGTATTCGCCGCGCCGATGGTGATGACTTCATCGTTCCCGGTATCCAGCACGTAAGCGCCGAAGCAGCGTTTTTCGCCGGTGCCGAGCTTGTCGCCGGTAATCAGGTCGATGGCGATGTGATGCTCCAGCACGGTGATGTTGGCCGCCGCCCGTACCTTGGGGGTCAGGGTGTCCTGCACGGCGAAACCCGTCGCGTCGGCGACGTGGATGATGCGCCGGGCGCTGTGGCCGCCTTCGCGGGTCAGGTGGTAACCGGCTTCGTCCTGGGTGAAGGGGACGCCCTGGTCGATCAGCCATTCGATGGCCCGTCGCCCATTCTCGACGACGTAGCGGGTGGCTTTTTCGTCGTTGAGCCAGGCGCCGGCGATCTGGGTGTCGCGGATGTGGTTTTCGATCGAATCCTGGCTGTCGAGCACGGCGGCGATGCCGCCCTGGGCGCGTCCAGAGGCGGAATCTTCCAGTTGCCGCTTGCTGACGATGGCGACGCGGCAGTGTTTGGCGAGGCGCAGGGCCGCCGATTGTCCGGCCAGGCCGCCGCCAATGATAAGGACATCAAAATTGAGCAAAATCGGCTCCCGAAGTCATTCCATTTTTAAATCAGCCGAGGACGCGAAGGCGAAGCGCAGACAGTACGGTTGTACGGCAAGCGAAGCCGACGATCGGTTGATTTGGAAATGGAATCAGTCATGGCTTGGCGCGGAATATAGCATGCAGCCGCCAAGTCTGTGGCCGTCGTTCGCCCCGTTACAGACCGTGACAATAAGGATGGCGCGCGATCTGGCCGGGAAAAAATGCTGCGCTATACTGCGCGAAAAAAAACGTGAAATCACGATTATCCCCCCAGAAATCAGAGAGAGCCATGAGCGAGCGCGAAGTCGACCAGATCCTGGTCGAACGAGCACAAGGCGGCGATCAATACGCCTTCGACCAGTTGGTCAGCAAATACCAGCGCAAGCTGGGGCGTTTGCTGGCGCGCTTCATCCGCGATCCGGTCGAGGTCGAGGATGTTTCGCAAGAGGCGTTCATCAAGGCGTATCGCGCCCTGCCGGCCTTTCGCGGCGAAAGCGCTTTCTATACCTGGCTCTACCGGATCGGCATCAATACGGCTAAAAACTATCTGATGGCGCAAGGTCGGCGCGCGCCGACCTCGACCGGCCATGACGCCGAGGAGGCCGAGGGGTTCGAGGATGCCAGCCTGTTGCGCGACATCAACACGCCGGAGAGTCTGCTGCTCTCCAAGCAGATCGGCCAGACCGTCAATGCCGCGATGGAGGCGTTGCCGGACGAATTGCGCTCGGCCATCACGCTGCGCGAAATAGAAGGTCTGTCCTACGAGGAGATCGCTGACGCCATGGATTGCCCGATCGGCACCGTTCGTTCCCGCATTTTCCGGGCGCGCGAGGCCGTTGCCTCGCGTTTGCGCCCGCTGCTGGATACCGCCCCGGATCGCCGCTGGTGAGCGCTGGTGAGTTGAAAATGGAAAACAGCAACACGGTATGCGGCGTGGTTCGAGCGGTGCACGGCAGCCAGGCCGAGGTGGCGGTGGATGCGGGCGGTTGTGGCCGCTGCCATGAAACGGGCGGTTGCGGCGGCCACCATCTGGGCCGGATGTTTGCCGGCGCGCCGCGTACTTTTCGTGTCGATAATGCGCTCGGCGCGGCGGTTGGCGAGCGCGTCACCATCGCCATCGCCGCCGGCGGCGTCCGCCGCGCCGCCAATCTCGCTTATGGCGTTCCGCTGCTGGCGGCCATCGTCGGCGCGCTGGCCGGCAACGCGCTGTTCGGCGACGCCGGGGCCATTGGCGGGGCGATGCTGGCGCTTGCCGGAGCCTTGTCCCATGTTCGTCATCGTTCGCGGCCAGGCGCTGGCAATCCGGCCGATGAACCCCATATTGTTTCCCGTTCCTAACCCCGGAGGTATGCAACCCATGAAACGTCTTGTTGCGGTATTTTTGTTGCTGGTCATGCACGCGCTGGCGCTTGCCCAGACGCGCGCGCTGCCCGATTTCACCGAACTGGTGGAGAAGCAGGGCGCGGCAGTGGTCAATATCAGCACCACCCAGACCATGCGCGGCCGCGGCGGGCAGGCGACGCCCTCTCCGTTCGACGAGGACGATCCGGCCTACGAATTCTTCCGCCGCTTCATGCCGCAGCATCCGCGCGGCGGCGAGGGCGCGCCGCCGCGCGAATTCCAGAACCGGTCGCTGGGTTCCGGCTTCATCATCAGCAGCGACGGCTATATCCTGACCAATGCGCACGTGGTCGATAGCGCCGACGAGGTGACGGTCCGCCTGACCGACAAACGGGAGTTCAAGGCCCGGATCATCGGCGCCGACAAGCGCACCGACATCGCCCTGGTGAAAATCGAGGCAACCGGCCTGCCCGCGGTCAAAATGGGCGATCCGGCGCAGTTGAAGGTCGGCGAGTGGGTGGTGGCGATCGGTTCGCCTTTCGGCTTTGACAATTCCGTGACGGCCGGCATCGTTTCGGCCAAGGGGCGCTCGCTGCCGCAAGAAAACTATGTGCCTTTCATCCAGACCGATGTCGCCATCAATCCGGGCAACTCCGGCGGGCCGCTGTTCAACCTGCGCGGCGAGGTGGTCGGCATCAACTCGCAGATCTACAGCCGCAGCGGCGGTTACATGGGCCTCTCGTTCGCCATTCCCATCGACGTGGCGATGGAAGTCCAGAACCAGTTGCGCACTACCGGCAAGGTCAGCCGTGGCCGTATCGGCGTCGTGATCCAGGAAGTCAGCAAGGAGCTGGCTGATTCGCTGGGCCTGGCGCAGCCCTCGGGCGCCGTGGTCAACGCCGTCGAAAAGGGCGGGCCGGCCGAAAAGGCGGGGCTGGAGCCGGGCGACGTGATTTTGCGTTTCGATGGCAAGACGGTGGGCAGTTCTTCCGATCTGCCGCGCATGGTCGGCTCGGTGCATCCCGGAACCAAGGCCGTGGTGCAGGTCTGGCGCAAGGGCGCGACGCGCGACATCACCGTGACGGTGGGCGAGATGGCTGACGAAAAAGCGGCTAACCTCCGTCCCCAGCGCGGTTCCAAGGCGCCGGGGCAGGCCGCCAACCGGCTCGGCCTGGTGGTCAGCGAACTGAGCGCGGAGCAAAAGCGCGAGCTGAAGCTGAATTCCGGCCTGCTCATCGAGGAGATTCGTGGCACCGGCGCGCGGGCGGAACTGCGCCCCGGCGACATCGTCATCGCCGTCATCAGCCGCGGCGCGACGACCGAGGTGAGCACGGCCGAGCAGTTCAACAAGCTGCTGGCCGGTTTCGAGAAAGGCAGCAACGTCACGCTGCTGATCCGGCGCGGCGAAATGCAGACCTTCGTCACCATCAAGAATCTGGGTGGCGGCGAGTAACTGCCTGGGCCAGTGAATAGAAACTGTCGCATCCCGGCCTTCCCCCGTGCGCGGGGGAAGGTGTCACACTGCCCGCGTGCGGGCGCTCGGTGGGTAGAGCGCAGCGAAACCCGCCAATCCCCCCTCAACATCTTTCCCCGAATATTGGGTTTCGCTGCGCTCTACCCAACCTACCGCGCTGCTCGTTATAGACGGGAATGACGATCGACAGCAGTTCGATACGATGGGGACGAAGCATGAGGGGGCCTTGTGAAAAAACCGGATTCAGTTTTCGATGT
>WQUQ01000107.1 GCA_009782025.1 Desulfobulbus sp.
CCGGCAGAGGCGCTGGCCGGGTTGTGGGCGCTGGAGGTGGCGACTCGTCCGGGCGGGTAGAATGCGCGTTTTTCTCGGAAAAACGTCTCATGGACCTCATGCTTCTGCTCAAAGCCCTGATTCTCGGCGTCGTCGAGGGGCTGACCGAATTCTTGCCCGTTTCGTCGACCGGCCACCTGATTTTGGCCGGTGATCTGCTCAATTTCAACGACGATCGCGGCAGGTTGTTTGAAATCGTCATCCAGTCCGGGGCCATTCTGGCGGTTGTCTGGGAGTACCGGGCGCGCATCGCCGGGGTGCTGGCCGGCCTGGGCCGGGAGCGGCTGGCCAATCGCCTGGCGCTCAATCTGGCCATTGCCTTCATGCCGTTGGCGGTGCTCGGCCTGTTGTTCAAAAAGGCCATCGAGGTCCATCTGTTCAAGCCGGTGCCGGTGGCGCTGGCTTTTATCGCCGGCGCTTTCGTGATTCTCTGGGCCGAGCGGCGCGAGCACAAAATCCGTGTCGAAAGCGTCGATGACATGACGCCGCTCGACGCGCTCAAGCTCGGTCTGGCGCAGGCGGCGGCGTTGATCCCCGGCACCTCGCGCTCCGGCGCGACGATCATCGGCGGCCTGCTGTTTGGCTTGTCGCGCCGGGCGGCGACCGAGTTTTCCTTCTTTCTGGCCATCCCGACGCTGTTTGCGGCGACCGCCTACAGTTTGTACAAGGAGCGCGCCCTGCTCCATGCCGGTGATCTCGGCATCTGGGTGGTCGGCTTCGTGGCCGCCTTCGTGTCGGCCTTTTTGTGCGTGCGCTGGCTGCTGCGTTATATCTCAAGCCACGATTTCACGATTTTTGCCTGGTATCGCATCGCTTTCGGCATCGTCGTGCTGCTCACCGCGCATTTCGGCTGGGTGGAGTGGACGCCGTAATGCGGGACGCCGTGATTCTCTACCTGCACGGCTTTCGTTCCTCGCCGGGGGCCTGGAAGGCGCGTCTGCTCTTTGCTGAAATGGCGCGCCGCGGGCTGGCCGGGCAATTTCTCTGCCCGCCGCTGTCGCCGGTACCGGATGAAGCGGTATCCGATCTGTCGCGGCTGATCGAGAGTTGCCGCGAAGTTTCCAGCCATTCGCCGACGCTGGTCGGCTCGTCGCTGGGCGGCCATTACGCCAACCATCTGGCGGAAAAGTACGATCTGCGGGCGGTGCTGGTCAATCCCGCGGTGGTTGCCCGCCTCGACGCCGATCGTTTCGTTGGCGAGCACCTACCGTTTGACGGCGGCCCGCCCTTTTGCTTCACCCCCGAGCATGCCCGCCAGTTGACGGCCCAGGTGGCGACGCCGACGCCGGAGCGCTACTGGCTGTTGCTGGAAACCGGCGACGAGGCGCTCGACTACAGAGAGGCGCAGGATTTCTACTTCGGCTGCCGGCAAAACGTGTTCGAGGGCGGCGATCACAGCTTCACCCGTTTTCCCGAATTGTTGCCGCAAATACTTGAATTTGCCGGGATATAATCTTTGCGATGAATGTTTTGTTTGAAGAAGACGGCGGCTTCAAGGCCGGTGTCGTGATGGCCGACAACGACAGCTCTCTGCAAATCGAGATGCCGTCCGGCAAGCGCGGCAAGATCAAGGCGGCGGCGGTATTGTTGCGTTTCGACAAGCCGGGGCCGGCGGCTCTGCTGGAGCAGGCGACGCCGCTGGCCACAGGGATCGAGGCGGATTTTCTCTGGGAGTGTGTCAGCGATGGCGAATTTTCATTTCTGGATTGTGCCCGCGATTATTACGGACACGAACCGGCCGCAGTCGAGGCGACGGCGGTGCTGCTCGCCCTCCAGGCCGCGCCCGTTTATTTCCACCGCAAGGGCAAGGGTCGCTTCCGCAAGGCCCCTGCCGACATTCTCGCGGCTGCTCTGGCCAGTCTTGAAAAAAAGCGTCAGCAAGCGCTGGCGATCGAAGGCTGGATCGCCGAACTGACCGCTTTCCGCCTGCCGCCGGCCATCGCCGCCTTGACCGACGCCCTGCTTTACGCGCCGGATCGCAACAAGCCCGAAACCAGGGCTTTCGCAGCGGCCTGCGCCGCTACCGGCCTCTCGGCGGCGCAATTGCTGTTTCGGTGCGGCGCGATCCAATCGGCCTACCACCTGCACACCCGCCGTTTTCTGCACGAGCAATTTCCCAAGGGAACCGGCTTTCCGCCTGTTGCCTTGCCCGCCGCGCCGACCGATCTGGCGCGCGCCGACGTTCGCGCCTTCTCGATCGACGACGCGCACACCACCGAGATCGACGATGCGCTGTCGGTCGTCACGCTGCCCGGCGTCGGCACGCGCATCGGCATCCACATCGCCGCGCCGGGGCTGGCCATCGCGCACGGCTCGCCGCTCGACGGCATCGCCCGCTCGCGGCTGTCGACCGTCTACATGCCGGGTCACAAGATCACCATGCTGCCCGACGCCGTGGTGCAGAACTACACGCTGGCCGGCGGCGTCGACTGCCCGGCGCTGTCGCTCTACTTGACCGTCAACGCAGCGCTGGAAATCGTCGGCCACGAATCGCGCCTCGAAATCGTCCATATCGCGGCCAACCTGCGCCATCACGAAGTCGAGCCGTGGTTCAACGAGGATACGGTGGGTGGGCTATGTTCTGACCAAACACTCCCCGAGCGGCCGTTCAAGGATGAACTGCTGCATCTGTGGCATTTTGCCAATGCCTGCGAAGGACGGCGCGGCAAGCCGTCGGCGACCCAGGGCGTGCATGACTACAACTTCATCATCGCGGGCGATCTGGCCGACCCCGAAGCGTGCACGGTCGACATCAGCGAACGCCGGCGCGGCAGCCCGCTCGACAAGCTGGTGGCCGAACTGATGATCGTCGCCAACGCGACCTGGGGCGGGCTGCTCGCCGAGAACAACATCGCCGGCCTGTACCGGGCGCAAACCCAGGGCAAGGCGCGGCTGACCACCTCGCCGCTGCCGCACGAAGGACTCGGCGTGCCGCAATACGCCTGGATGACCTCGCCGCTGCGCCGCTATTGCGACCTAGTCAACCAGTGGCAACTGATCGCCTGCCTCTCTGGTGAAGCGCCGCCCTTCGCCCGCAAATCGGCCGAACTGTTCGCCGCGATGCGCGATTTCGAGCAGACCTCCGCCGCCTACAACGACTTCCAGCGCCTGATGGAACGCTACTGGTGCCTGCGCTGGCTGCAACAACGCGGCATCAGCGAAATCGACGCCACCGTGCGCCGCGAACAACTGGTCAAGCTCGACCACCTGCCGCTCTTGCTGCGCGTGCCCTCGCTGCCGGCCGATCTGCCGCCGGGGCAGCGGGTACATCTGGCGGTGGCGGAGATCGATTTGCTCGGGCCGGAACTCGCTTGCCGCTTCGTCGGCCTGCTCGGTGAGCAGGATCTGGCCGAGGCTCTGGAGGAAGAGGAACAGTGAGCACGACCACGCTCCTGCCCACGACCAACTACCAGCCGCCCCGCCGAGGCGGCTGGCCGTGGCCAGCGATTGGCGTTTCGCTGGCCGTCCACGCCGTAGCGCTGTTGGGAATCAGTTTTGTTTTCCCCGAAGCCGCACAGGCCGTGCGCGAAAAAGCGCTCGACATCATCCTGGTCAATAGCAAGTCGGCGCGCAAACCGACCGACGCCCAGGCGCTGGCCCAGGCCAACCTCGACGGCGGCGGCAACACCGACGAGAAGCGCCGGGCCAAGACGCCGCTGCCGCCAGCCGCGCGGCAAAACGCCGGCGACGATCTGCAACAGATGCAGCGCCGCGTGCGGGAACTGGAAGCCGCCCAGCAGGCCATGCTGACCCAGGCCAGGAGCGCGAAACCCGTTGTCAGCAGCCACACCGCCAACGAGCAAGCCACCCCGCCCAGCCCGGTTTCCGGCCTTGATCTGGCCGAAAGGGCGCGGGCGATGATGCGCCTGGAAGCCGAAGTCAACAGAAACACCGAGGAATACAACAAGCGGCCGCGCAAGATGTTCGTCGGCGCGCGTACCGAGGAATACAAGCTGGCGGCCTACCTCGATGCCTGGAAACAGAAAATCGAGCGCATCGGCACCCTGAACTACCCGGAGGAAGCGCGCGGCAAGCTGTACGGGGCCGTGGTCATCTACGTCGAGTTGAACGCCGAGGACGGCAGCATTTACAACGCCGAAATTTCCCATCCCTCTGGCCACAAGATACTCGACCAGGCGGCTCTGCGCATCCTGCGCATGGCCGGGCCGTTCGGGCCGGTGCCGCGCGAGCCGCTCAACGGCGCGACGATTCTCTCCTTTGCCCGCACCTGGCATTTCACCCAGGGCGACGCGCTGAGTACCGCCGCCGCGCCGCGCTGAATATTTCATCACGTCCAGTCAGCCGGACGCCCTGAACCGAGCACGCCCCATGTCCGCCCCCGACCTCTACGCCGTTTTCGGCAACCCGATAGCACACTCCCGTTCGCCGGCCATCCATGCCGCCTTTGCCGCTGCCACCGGCGAGGATCTGCGCTACGAGGCGCGGCTGGCGCCGCTCGCTGGCTTTGCCGGGGCCATTGCCGAATTCGTCGCGGCAGGCGGACGTGGAGCCAACGTCACGGTGCCGTTCAAGGAAGAGGCCTGCCGCCTGAGCAACCGCCTCTCCGAGCGCGCCGCCCGGGCGGGCGCGGTCAATACGCTGACTTTCAGCGACGGCGAGATATGCGGCGACAACACCGACGGCGTGGGGCTGGTGCAGGACATCGCCGGCAATCTCGGTTTTCCCCTGAGCGGGCGACGCATCCTGCTGCTCGGGGCCGGCGGCGCGGCGCGCGGGGCGATCGCGCCGCTGTTGGCGGCAAAGCCGGCCAGCCTGCATATCGCCAACCGGAGCGCCGACAAGGCGCTGGCGCTGGCCGATCTGTTTGCTGACATCGCGCCGGTAACGACGAGTAATTTCGCTGAATTGACCGGCAAATGCTTTGATCTGGTCATCAACGCCACGTCCGCCAGCCTGGCCGGGGAAAATCTGCCCTTGCCGGAAGACTTGTTCGCGGCCGGGGCGCTGGCCTACGACATGATGTACGGCAAGGGCGAAACGCCTTTTCTGCACTGGGCGCGGATACAGGGGGCGGCGCGCCGCGCCGACGGTCTGGGCATGCTGGTCGAACAGGCCGCCGAGGCGTTCCGCATCTGGCGCGGCAAACGCCCGGACACCGCCCCGGTGTTGGCCGAACTGCGTCGTCAGTTGACCTCGTGATTCCATTTCCAAATCAACCGGTCACTTTGTCGGCTTCGCTTGCCGTGCAACCGCACTGTCTGCGCTTCGCCTTCGCGTGCTCGGCTGATTTAAAAATGGAATGAAAGCGCTGGCCCGCTGGCTCCGGCGCTTGCCGCTGCTGCTGTTCGCGGCGGGTTTCCTGTGGTTCCTCTGGTTGCTCGGCTGGGTGCTGTTCTGGGGCCAGGTCAATCCGGGTTCGACGCGCTTCATGGATTTGCGCCTGAGCGAGTTGCAGGCCACGAATCCGCAGGCGCAACTGAATCAGCAATGGGTGCCTTACGAGCGCATTTCGATTCATCTGAAGCGGGCGATCATCGCCGCCGAGGATGCCAAGTTCGTCGATCATGAAGGCTTCGACTGGGATGGCATCCAGAAAGCCATCGAAAAGAATCAGAAAAAGGGGCGTTTCGTCGCCGGCGGTTCGACCATCAGCCAGCAACTGGCGAAAAACCTGCTGCTGACGCCAAGCAAGACCTTCTGGCGCAAGGGCAACGAAGTGGTCATCACGCTGCTGCTCGAACATCTGTGGAGCAAACGGCGCATTTTCGAGGTTTACCTCAACGTCATCGAGTGGGGTAACGGCGTCTTTGGCGCCGAGGCGGCGGCTCGCCACTACTACGGCGTCAGCGCCGCGCAGCTGGGGCCGGAGCAGGCGGCGCGGCTGGCCGGCATGGTGCCGAATCCGCGCTATTACGACAACCATCGCAAC
>WQUQ01000108.1 GCA_009782025.1 Desulfobulbus sp.
GCCAGTTCGAGATCGACGATTTCCTTGATCTGGGCGAGGAACCACGGGTCGATCTTGGTCAGGTCGAAGACGCGCTCGACCGACATGCCGATGCCGAAGGCGTCGGCGACGTACCACAGGCGCTCCGGCGACGGCTGGGCCAGTTGCTCGTCGATGGTTTCGGGATCGACCGATTTCAGGTTGAAGCCGTCGACGCCGACCTCCAGGCCGCGCAGCGCCTTTTGCAGGGATTCCTGAAAGGTGCGGCCGATGGCCATCACTTCGCCGACCGACTTCATCTGCGTGGTCAGGATCGGGTCGGCCTGCGGGAATTTCTCGAAGGCAAAACGCGGCACCTTGGTGACCACGTAGTCGATGGCCGGCTCAAACGAGGCCGGCGTTCTGCCGCCGGTGATGTCGTTGGCCAGTTCGTCGAGGGTGTAGCCGACGGCCAGTTTGGCGGCGATCTTGGCGATGGGGAAACCCGTCGCCTTGGAGGCCAGCGCCGAGGAGCGCGAAACGCGCGGATTCATTTCGATGACGATGCAGCGCCCGTCCTGCGGATTGATGGCGAACTGCACGTTGGAGCCGCCGGTATCGACGCCGATTTCGCGCAACACGGCGATCGAGGCGTTCCTCAGCAACTGATATTCCTTGTCGGTCAGCGTCTGCGCCGGAGCGACGGTGATCGAGTCGCCGGTATGCACGCCCATCGGGTCGAGGTTCTCGATGGAGCAGACGATGATGCAGTTGTCCGCCTTGTCGCGGATCACTTCCATCTCGAATTCCTTCCAGCCAAGCAGCGATTCCTCGATCAGCAGCTCGTTGGTCGGCGAGGCTTCGAGGCCGCGCTTGCAGATGGTCTCGAACTCTTCCATGTTGTAGGCGATGCCACCGCCGGTGCCGCCCAGCGTGAAGGACGGACGGATGATGGTCGGAAAGCCGATCATCGCCTGCACCTGATAGGCTTCCTCCATGCTGTGCGCGGTGGCCGAGCGGGCAGAGCCGAGGCCGATGCGGGTCATCGCATCCTTGAACTTCTGGCGATCCTCGGCCTTGTCGATGGCCTCCTTGGAAGCGCCGATCAGTTCGACGCCGAACTTTTTCAGCACGCCCTCGCGGTCGAGGTCGAGCGCGCAATTGAGCGCCGTCTGGCCGCCCATGGTCGGCAAGAGCGCGTCCGGGCGTTCCTTTTCGATGATCTTGGCGACCACCTGCCAGGTGATCGGCTCGATGTAGGTGACATCGGCCATTTCCGGGTCGGTCATGATGGTCGCCGGATTGGAATTGACCAGGATGACCCGGTAGCCTTCCTCGCGCAGCGCCTTGCAGGCCTGCGCCCCGGAATAGTCGAATTCGCACGCTTGGCCGATGATGATCGGGCCGGCGCCGATGATGAGGACGGACTGGATGTCAGTGCGCTTTGGCATTTTCTATTTATCCTTTGCAAAACCGATCTGGTGGCTGTCGTAGCCACCCCGCGCGGGTTTTTCCATGAGCCGATGAATGGCGTCGAAGACCACGCGAAACTGGCCGTCATACTTTTCTTCAAGCTGCGCCAGTTGCTTTTTCAGGTCGGCATGTTCAGCCAGCATGCCGCGCAGTTTGACGAAGGCGCGCATGATTTCGATATTGACGGCTACCGCCCGCTCACTGCGCAGCACGCTGGACAGCATCGCCACGCCTTGCTCGGTGAAGGCGCAGGGCAGTTTGCGGATGCCGCCCCAACTTGAAGTCACAAATTGTGATTTCAAGTTGGCGAACTCATCGGCATCGAGTTGAAACATGAAGTCCGCCGGAAAACGCGCCGCGTTGCGCTGCACTTGCTGCATCAACACCCTGGGTTCCACGCCGTACAGCGATGCCAACTGCTGCGCGATCAAGACGCGCTGCCCGCGAATCAGCAGCACCATGCCAGCAACATCCGGCAGGGTCGAGCCAGCGTTTGAGGTCACAATTTGTGACTTCAAGTTGGGTTTACCCCCGTCAGCCACGTACCCTCTCCATCAAGCCGACAAAACGATCAAACAAATAGGCCACGTCATGCGGGCCGGCACTGGCTTCGGGGTGCCCCTGGAAAGAGAAAGCCGGCACGTCGGTACGGGCGATGCCTTGCAAGGAGCCATCGAACAACGAGACATGGGTGACGCGCAGATGGTCCGGCAGCGAATCGGGATCGACGGCGAAACCGTGGTTTTGCGCGGTAATGAGCACCGCGCCGCTATCCAGATCCTTGACCGGGTGGTTGGCCCCGTGGTGGCCGAATTTCATTTTTTTCGTCTGCGCGCCGGAAGCCAGCGCCAGCAACTGGTGGCCGAGGCAGATGCCGAAGGTCGGCACGCCGCGGTCGAGAAATTCGCGGATGGCGGCAATGGCGTAAGCGCACGGCTCCGGGTCGCCGGGGCCGTTGGCCAGAAAGATGCCGTCCGGCTTCAGCGCCAGCGCCTCGGCGGCTGGCGTCCGGGCCGGCACGACGGTCAGGCGGACGCCGCGTTCGGCCAGCATGCGCAGGATGTTGCGCTTGACGCCGAAATCGTAGGCGACGACGTGAAAACGCGGCGCGCTCGCCGTCTTGTAGCCTTGCAACGTCCACGTCGCCTGATCCCAGGTGTAGCTGGCATCGACCGACACGACTTTCGCCAGATCCATGCCGGTCAGGCCGGGAAAGGCGCGCGCGGTGGCCAGCGCCTTGGCCTCGTCGGCGCTGCCGGCGAGGATGCAGCCGGATTGCGCGCCTTTTTCGCGCAGGATGCGGGTCAGTTTGCGGGTATCGATGCCGGCGATGGCGACCAGGCCATGTTTCTTCAAATAAGTGGAAAGATCCCACTGGCTGCGCCAGTTCGAGGCGACCGGCGGCAGATCGCGGATGACCAGGCCGGCGGCGAAATGGGCGGCCGACTCGAAATCTTCGGCATTGCAACCGGTATTGCCGATGTGCGGATAGGTCAGGGTAACGATCTGCCGGCAGTAGGAAGGATCGGTCAGGATCTCCTGATAGCCCGTCATCGAGGTGTTGAATACCACCTCGCCGCTGGCGATGCCGTCGGCGCCGATGGAATGGCCTGTGAAAACCGTTCCGTCGGCGAGAGCGAGAATGGCGGGGATGGTTGAGGGCAGCAGCGGCACGTCGGCTCTCCGGTTTTCGGTTCATTCATACGCCAAGCGGGAAGGCTTGCGCCTCCCCGCTTGTGCTTTTTTAACTTTTCAATTTTACTCGAAAACCGCCTTTTCAGGCAAATCAAGGGATTACAACGGGTGTGATTCAAACTGATGCACGGCGAACATCAGGCTGCGTTGGCGTGGATTGTTTACCCCGTGCAAACGATTTTCGAATCCCGTCCGAGAACATTCGCCTTCTTCCGCCGTCTTCCGGCATTTATCACGTTTTTCCCTCTGATTTATCGCGCTTCCCTTCATTTTCTGGCCTCAGCAGCCTTTTCATCCGCCTCGTCGGCGATGCCGCGCAGGCGTCGGCCGAGGCGGTCGAAGGCGAGGTAGATCACCGGCGTGGTGAATAGCGTCAAGACCTGGCTGACCATCAGGCCGCCGACCATGGTCACGCCGAGCGGGTGGCGCAGTTCGGAGCCGACGCCGCCGCCGAGCATCAGCGGCAGCGCGCCGAGCAGGGCCGCCATGGTGGTCATCAGAATGGGCCGAAAGCGCAGCAGGCAAGCCTCGTAGATCGCCTCGCGCGGGGGCTTGCCTTCTTTACGCTCGGCTTCCAGCGCGAAGTCGATCATCATGATGGCGTTCTTTTTGACGATGCCGATGAGGAGGATGACGCCGATGACGGCGATGATGTCGAGGTCATTTTTCGACAGGATCAGCGCGAGCAGCGCGCCGATGGCGGCGGAGGGCAGTGTGGACAGGATCGTCACCGGGTGGATGAAACTCTCGTACAGCACGCCGAGCACGATGTACATGGTCACCACCGCCGCCAGAATCAGCCACAGGGTGTTCGACAGCGACGCCTCGAAGGCGCTGGCGGCGCCGGCGAAGTGGGTGCCCATGCTGGCCGGCAGGCCGAGTTCGGCTTCCGCCGCGCGGATGGCCTTGACCGCGTTGCCGAGCGAGGCGCCGGGGGCCAGGTTGAAGGAGATGGTGGTTGCCGGAAACTGGCCGAGGTGATTGATGGCCAGCGCCCCCGGCTGTTCGACGACGCGCGCCACCGACGACAGCGGCACCTGCGCGCCGCTACGGGTGGCGACGTGGATCTGCCCGAGCGCCTCCGGCCCCTGGGCGAATTGCGGCTCGACTTCGAGCACGACGCGGTACTGGTTGGCCTGCGTGAAGATGGTTGAAATCAAACGCTGGCCGAAGGCGCTGTACAGCGCGTTGTTGATCTGGGCCACGGTAATGCCGAGCCGCCCGGCGGCCTGGCGGTCGATCTCGACCATCGCCTGCAAGCCGTTCACCTGGAGGTCGCTGGCGACATCGGCCAGCAATGGCTCGCGCTTGAGCCGCTCGACGAGCTTCGGCGCCCATTCGGCGAGCAGGTTGAAATCGGCGTCCTCAAGCGTGAATTGATATTGCGTGCGGCTGATGCGGTCCTCGATGCCGAGATCCTGCACCGGCTGCATGTAGAGCGTGATGCCGGGGATGCCGGCGACGCGCTGTTGAATGCGCCGGGCAATCGCCGCCGCATCGCCGTCGCGCTTGGCCTTGGGTTTCAAGTTGATGAGCATGCGGCCGTTGTTGATGGTGGCGTTGGCGCCGTCGATGCCGATGAAGGAGGAGACGCTGTCCACCGCCGGTTCCTGCAACACGGCGGCGGCCAGCTCGTGCTGGCGTTCGGCCATGGCGGCGAAGGAGATGGTCTGTTCCGCTTCGGTGATGCCCTGGATGACGCCGGTATCCTGCACCGGGAAAAAGCCCTTGGCCACGACCAGGTAGAGCAGCGCGGTCAGCGCCAGCGTGCCGACGGCCACGGCCAGCGTCAGCCGCTCGTGGTCGAGCACCCAGGTCAGGAGCCGGCCATAGCCGGCGATCATGTCGTCAAAAAATTTCCCGGCGGCGTGGTAGAAGCGGCCTTGCTGGGCTTCCGGCACGTGCTTCAACAGCCGGGCGCACATCATCGGCGTCAGCGTCAGCGAGACGACGGCGGAAATCAGGATGGCGACGGCGAGCGTAATGGCGAATTCGCGGAACAGGCGGCCAACCACATCGCCCATGAAGAGCAGCGGAATGAGCACGGCGATCAGCGAGAAGGTCAGCGAGATGATGGTGAAGCCGATCTGCGCCGAGCCTTTGAGGGCGGCCACCAGCGGCGATTCGCCCTCCTCGATGTAGCGGGCGATGTTCTCGATCATGACGATGGCGTCATCGACGACGAAGCCGGTGGCGATGGTGAGCGCCATCAAGGTCAGGTTGTTGATCGAGAAATTGGCGAGATACATCACGCCAAAGGTGCCGACCAGGGACAGCGGCACCGCCACGCTGGGGATGACGGTGGCCGACAGGTTGCGCAAAAAGAGAAAGATCACCATGACGACCAGCGCCACGGCGAGCATCAGTTCAAACTGCACATCCTTGACCGAGGCGCGGATGGTCACCGTGCGGTCGGTCATGATCGAGACCTTGAGCGCGCCGGGCAGCGATGCCTGCAACTGCGGCAGCAGCGCCTTGATGCGGTCGACCACCTCGATGACGTTGGCCCCCGGCTGGCGCTGGATATTGATGATGATGCCCGGCTCGGTGTCGGCCCAGGCGGCGAGCCGGTTGTTTTCGGCGTCGTCGATGATGTCGGCGACATCGGAGAGGCGCAGCGGGGACCCGTTGGCGTAGGCGACGATCAGGTCGCGGTATTCGTCGGCGGAACGCAACTGGTCGTTGGCGTCGATGGTCGAGGCGCGCTCGGGGCCGTCGAAACTGCCCTTGGCCTGACTGACGTTGGCGTTGCCGATGGCCCCGCGCAAATCGTCGATCGACAGCCCGCGCGCCGCCAGCGCCT
>WQUQ01000109.1 GCA_009782025.1 Desulfobulbus sp.
CCTGCACGCGGGGGTTCGGCTGTTTCGGTTCTTGCGTGAGCGGGCGAGAAGTGGCTGGTGGGTTGACCGCTGTTGAGGGGTGAGTGTACTTCGCATAATTTGTATTATGTCAAATAATCCGCAGAAACCGGAAAGGGGTCAGCTCACGAAACGGAAAAAATCGTACGCTAAGCCGCCCGCCCGTCTTCACTTCACCAGGTAAGGCTTGTTGATGGCGGCGGCGAGGTCGGGGCCTTTGTAGTACGGCCGAATCCAGATCAGTTTGCGATCTTGGCTCTCTGGCCCATGCGGCTGCCGGCGCCAATGGCCTCGCACCATGAACCTCACCAGTGATTTCCCGCCACCACTCCTGCCTTCACCGCCTTCTGCCTCGCCTTTCTGGATCACGATGGGACCAACGGATGCGCCCACCTCCTCGTAATCGAGCGCGGTATACCGGCCTGTCGTTTGGAGCAGTTTCCGCCGTTTCGGAAGCGATGCGATGCCCTTTGCCCTGTCCTCAATCTCCTTGCGAGGACTCTCCTTAGCCGTCAGCTCGACCTTGTCGGACGACAGGTACAGCACGGCATTGAGGACAATGCGGTAGAAGGCAAGCCCATCGGTGTAGAAGGTATCGTCGTCCTGGTGCGCGATGGACTCTTCGTTCAGATTCACACTCATCCCGATACCGAGGTCGTTCGGCGTCAGGGTTTCCCAGTCCGTGCGCAGCGCCTGCTCCAGCGTCCAGTTGTCGCCCAGGTACAGCTCGCGCTTGAGCGCCAGATAGGACGTGTCTGGCAGCCTGGCATGCCAGGCGCACATGAGCAGTTTGCGACCGGGCAGGCCGGCACCGGCGGGATGCATGGTGAGGAATACAGAAACTGGCGCGGAGTAATCCAAGCCAGCGACGTTCATGGCCCAGCGCCCAGCATCGCCCCGGATGTTGTGCATCGCGTTGATGACGGCGCGGGACGTGAAGGTGAACAGGCACGTTGGAAACGGCAACTGGATCAGTACCGCCTTCAGATTGATCTCGGTGTTTGCCAGGTGCTCGGCCAGGTTGTCACTGAAATGGAAGGTCTTCTTGCCGGCCAGGGCGAAGTTCACCACGCTGTGATACTCGTTGTTCACCGTGCCATAAAGACTGGCGAGGGATGCCTTCGCCTGTGGTGGCGCACTGGAAAGGAATGGCGACATCTCCTCGACGCTGACGCCGGGATGGTCGGCCCCATATCCAAGGATCTCCCCATTCAGTCGTTCGATGTACTGCGAAAACCGGCTGTCGTAGTCGTCCACGCTATGAATGGTCTGCGGTGGGTTGGGGCCGCTCAGCAAATCCGCTGCGTCCTGCTCCCCCATCCCAACCAGGATGGGGCGCAACTTGCGCACGAAGTCATAGTAGGTTGGTGGCAAAGCCATTTCAGCGGTCCTCTCGGGTATGCCACAGCCGCAACACGTAGATGATCGAATCCTGAATTTCGTAGCGAACCTCGTACTCCCCAACCAGAATTCGCCGCACCTCGCGCGGCTCGAACTGAAAAAGTTGCTCGCCGATGCGTGAGTTGGTCAGCAGAATGGTCGGAGCCTTGGTCAGCGCCTGTACAGCCCGCGCGGCGGCGTGCTTGTTCACCGGAGCCAGGAACTCATACAAGCGCGCCAAATCGGAAAGCGCCTTACTGGTCCACTTCAGCTCCATCAACGCGGCACCGGCAGCGGCTGGTCGGTGTCAAGGCTCGCTGCCCATGCTTGCACGGCCTGGTGGTCAATGACCTGACCGGCGTCCACGTCAGCCAGCGCCTCTTGGGTTAGTCGGTCGCGTTCCTCTTCCTGGGCGATCCAGACGGATAGCGCCTGCTTCATGATCCAGCCACGCGAGCGTTCAAGTCGTGAAGCGATCTGATCTACCTTGTTGGCCAGCAGAAGCGGTACATGTGCGGTCAGCACTTTGGTTGCTGCTTGCGTCATGCTGCTCTCCTTTTCGATGTGGTTTGATGTTTAATTAATCATAGTGATTTATATCGAATCGGTCAATGAAATGTCAAATTGAGCTATACCCTAACCGGATGTCAGGATAAGCCACTTAGAAGCGTCAGAATAGAGCCGTGATTGCAATTTCTTGACGAATGCCGCGCAAGGCCATAGATTTCTGCCTGACACTTTCAGCTCAGGAGGCATCTTGCAGGGGAATCGCATCGGTTACGTCCGCGTCAGCAGCTTCGACCAGAACCCAGAACGGCAACTGGAACTGATCCAGGTGGACAAAGTGTTCACCGACAAGGCATCGGGCAAGGACACGCAGCGTCCGCAGCTCGACGCGCTACTTGGGTTCGTGCGCGAAGGTGACACGGTGGCAGTGCACAGCATGGACCGACTGGCGCGCAACCTAGACGATCTGCGCCGCTTGGTGCAGGGCCTCACCCAACGCGGTGTGCGTATTGAGTTCGTCAAGGAGCACCTGACCTTCACCGGCGAGGACTCGCCGATGGCGAACCTGATGCTCTCGGTAATGGGCGCGTTCGCCGAGTTCGAGCGCGCCCTGATCCGCGAGCGGCAGCGCGAGGGCATCGCTCTCGCCAAGCAACGCGGGGCCTACCGGGGCCGCAAAAAGGCGCTTACGCCGGATCGGGTGGCCGAGTTGCGGCGCCGCGCCGCTGCCGACGAGAAGAAGGCACAGCTTGCCCGCGACTTCGGCATCAGCCGCGAAACCCTATACCAATACCTGAAAACGGACGACTGACCATGCCGCGCCGCAATCTGCTGACGCCCGCCGAGCGTACCGGCCTGCTCGCCTTCCCGGCCACCGACGACGAACTCATCCAGCATTACACCTTCGCCGAACCCGACCTGTCGGTGATCCGTCAGCGGCGCGGCAGCCACAACCGGCTCGGCTTCGCGGTGCAGTTGTGCTACCTGCGCTATCCAGGCTTTACCCTGCCGACTGACGCGGAGCCACCCGCATCCCTGCTGAACATCGTTGGTCGCCAGTTGCGCATCGAGCCGGACATCTGGCCGCAGTATGCGCAGCGGCTGGAAACGAGGCGTGAGCACCTGTTGGAGTTGCAGGCGTGGCTGAAGCTGACGCCGTTCGCTGTCGCGGACTATCGACACTTCGTCCACCAGCTCGCTGATCTGGCCCAGCAGACCGACCGAGGTATCGTACTGGCCGAAGCGCTGGTCGAGTTTCTGCGGCAGCAACGCATCATCCTTCCGACCATCGATGTCATCGAGCGCGTGTGCAGCGAGGCGCTGACACGCGGCACGCGCCAGGTCTACGAGGCGCTCACCGCGCCGCTCGATGATTTCCACCGCCGCGCGCTTGACGGCCTGCTGTCAATCCGCGAGGGCACCAAGGGCAGCGGGCTGATCTGGCTACGCCAGCCGCCCGGCCCGCCGAAGCCCAAGCATGTGCTGGCCCACCTGGAACGGCTGAAGACCATCCGCGACCTGGCGCTGCCGGGCGGCCTGGAACACGCCATTCACCAAAACCGCCTGCTGAAGCTCGCCCGCGAAGGCGGGCAGATGACGGCCCAGCACCTGCGCGACTTGGAGCCGAGCCGTCGCTTTGCGACCCTGGTCGCGGTGATCCTCGATACCCGTGCCACGCTGATCGACGAGATCATCGACCTGCACGACCGTTTCATGGGTTCGCTGTTCAGCAAGGCCAAGCGCAACCATGCCGACCGCTTCCAGCAGTCTGGTAAGGCGATCAACGACAAGGTGCGGCTGTACTCACGCATCGGTCGCGCCCTGCTGGAAGCGAAGCAGTCGGGCGGCGATCCGTTCGCCGCTATCGAGGCGATCATCCCTTGGGATGTGTTCAGCGAAAGTATTACCGAAGCGGAAACGCTGGCCCGGCCGGAAGACTTCGATTTCCTGTCCCTGGTCGGCGACGGCTTCATCCAGCTCCGGCGCTACACGCCGACCCTGCTGGAAGCGCTGACCATGAAGGCTGCGCCGGCAGCGCGCGAACTGCTGGCCGGCGTCGAAGTGCTCAAGGGGATGAACGACCGTCAGGCGCGCAAGGTGCCAGATGACGCACCCACGTCGTTCGTGCGCAAGCGTTGGGAAAACCTGGTGCGCACGGAGGATGGGCTGGATCGGCGCTTCTATGAGCTATGCGTGCTGTCCGAACTGAGGAACTCACTGCGCTCCGGCGACATCTGGGTGCAGGGATCGCGCCAGTTCAAGGATTTCGAGGACTATCTGTTGCCGCCGCCGCGATTCGCGGCGCAGCGTGACCAGCGGGAATTGGGTCTGGCTGTCGATACCGACTGTGACCACTTTATGGACGCTCGTCTTGCTGTGCTGCAAAAGCAACTGGCGACAGTCGAGCAGCTGGCCGCCGCCAACGAACTACCCGATGCAGCCATCACCAGCACCGGGCGAATCAAGATTACGCCGCTGGACAATGCCGTGCCCGACGAGGCTGAGGCGCTGATGCAGCAGGCGTACAGCCTGCTGCCACATCTGAAGATCACCGAACTGCTGCTGGAAGTCGATGGCTGGACCGGCTTCAGCCGCCACTTCAAGCACCTCAAGAGTGGCGCGGCAGCGGAAGACCAGCATCTGCTGCTGACGACCATCCTGGCCGATGCCATCAATCTGGGCCTCTCCAAGATGGCCGAGTCCTGCCCCGGTGTGACCTACGCCAAGCTGACGTGGTTGCAGGCGTGGCACATCCGCGACGAAACCTATTCGGCGGGTCTAGCCGAGCTGGTCAACGCCCAGTTCCGCCAACCCTTCGCCGCCTACTGGGGCGACGGCACCACATCATCATCGGACGGCCAGAACTTCAAGGCCGGCGGCCGTGGCCAAGCTGCCGGCCAGGTGAACCTGAAATACGGTCAGGAACCAGGCGTGCAGTTCTACACCCACATCTCCGACCAGTACGCGCCGTTTCACACCAAGGTCATCAATGCCACGGTGCGCGACGCCACCCACGTCCTGGATGGGCTGCTGTATCACGAATCCGACCTGCGCATCGAGGAGCACTACACTGACACGGCCGGTTTCACCGATCACCTGTTTGCGCTGATGCACTTGCTGGGCTTCCGCTTTGCTCCGCGCATCCGCGACCTGGCCGACAAGCGCCTGTATATCCACGGCGACGCCAAACAGTACCCGACGCTCGCCGGCCTGGTCGGCGGCAACGTCAACGTGAAGCACATCCGCGCCCATTGGGACGAAATCCTGCGGCTGGCTGCCTCGATCAAGCAGGGTACAGTGACGGCCTCGCTGATGCTCAGAAAGCTCGGCAGCTACCCGCGCCAGAACGGCTTGGCGGTAGCCCTGCGCGAGTTGGGGCGCATCGAGCGCACGCTGTTTGCGCTCGACTGGATGCAGAACGTCGAATTGCGTCGCCGCGTGCAGATTGGCTTAAACAAGGGCGAAGCCAAGAACGCGCTGGCCCGCGCTGTGTTCCTGAACCGGCTCGGTGAAATCCGTGACCGCAGTTTTGAGAACCAGCGTTACCGCGCCAGCGGCCTCAACCTAGTGGTGGCGGCAATCATCCTGTGGAACACGGTCTACCTGGAGCGGGCAGTCCAGGCACTGCACGACTCAGGCAAGAACATCGACGAGCAGTTGCTACCGCATCTTTCGCCCCTGGGCTGGGAGCACATCAATCTGACCGGCGACTACATCTGGCGGCAGAACAAGCAGGTCGAGCAAGGCAAGTTCCGGCCGCTACGAATGCCCGGCGAGGCTTAGCGTACGATTTTTTCCGTTTCGTGAGCTGACCCCGGAAACAACTCAAGCTGGCCAGGCAACCTATCCGCAGGAAGCTGCGGGCCGTCATGGGGTAGACCCAACAGTTGTGTCACCAGCCGCCATTTCGAGATCAAGGCAGGTCGAGACGGGTGTTCATATCGAGGTCGAAGCGCCCATACGGG
>WQUQ01000110.1 GCA_009782025.1 Desulfobulbus sp.
AGTCATGCTGCGCGTAGTCGCAGCATCCATGCGGTTTGTGGATTCTGCGACTACGCTTCGCTACGCGCAGAATGACAAACTCCTTAAGTGAACCGTATTGAGACTAGACCCGCCATGCGCCAGATCGTCCTCGACACCGAAACTACCGGCCTCGACCCCAGCCAGGGCCACCGCATCATTGAAATCGCCGGCATCGAGATGGTCAATCGCCGCCTCACCGGCCGCCACCTGCACAAATACATCGACCCGGAGCGCGAGATCGACGAGGGGGCGCAGGCGGTGCATGGCATCACGCGGGAATTCCTCGCCGGCAAGCCGAAATTCGCCGACATCGCCGACGAGTTTCTCGAATTCATCAACGGTGCCGAACTCATCATCCACAACGCCCCGTTCGACCTCGGCTTTCTCAACGCCGAGTTGCGCCGCCTCGACCGCGTGCCGGTCGAAACCGTCTGCAACGGCGTCACCGACACGCTGAAACTGGCCAGGGAATTGCATCCCGCCAAGCGCAACAGCCTCGATGCGCTGTGCGAACGCTACGAGATCGACAATTCCAGCCGCACCCTGCACGGCGCTTTGCTCGATACCGAGTTGCTGGCCGACGTGTTCCTGGCCATGACGCGCGGCCAGAACAGCCTGATGATCGAGCCGGACGCCGCGCCGCGCCGGCAACTCGGAGCCGACGGCCAGGTTCGCCAGCGCGGCCCGCTCCTGGTCCGCCGCGCCTCGGCCGAGGAACTGGCCGAGCACGAGCGCCTGCTGGCCGCCATCGATCAGGAATCGAAGGGTGCCTGCATCTGGCTGGCGAAGCCAGGGGCCGCCTGAATCTCGCCGTGCTTTATGATGACCGGGTTGCACGCATTCTGCTCGACCTCTGCCAGTCCCAAGGAAAACGCGCATGAACATCCCCGCCGCCGCCCGCGCCCAAGCGCAGGATCTGCTTGACTTCATCGCCGCCAGCCCCAGCCCCTGGCATGCCGTTCGGGAATGCGAGCGGCGGCTGCAAGCGGCCGGCTTCAGCCGCCGCGAAGAAAGCGAACGCTGGACGCTGACGCCCGGTAGCCGCCATTACACGGTGCGCGACGGCGCGTCGCTGATCGCCTTCAGCGTCGGCGCGGAAGCCGCAGCCGGCCTGACGCTGATCGGCGCCCACACCGATTCGCCCGGTCTGCGCCTGAAGCCGAAGCCGGCCGAGGTTGCGGGCGGCATGCTGCGCCTCGGCGTCGAGGTCTACGGCAGCCCGCTGCTCGCCACCTTCGCCGACCGTGATCTGGCGCTGGCCGGCCGCGTCACCGTCCGCGCCGGCGACGGCTTCGAGAGCCATCTGGTGCATTGCGAGCAGCCCTTGCTGCGCCTGCCCAATCTGGCCATTCACATGAACCGCGAGGTCAACGAGGCCGGCCTGAAATTCAACAAACAAACCGAACTGCCGCTGCTGCTCGGCGTCGCCGCCGACGGCGCAAACGCCGAAGCGCGTTTGCGCCAGCCGCTGGCCGACCGGCTTGGCGTCGATCCCGCCGATCTGCTGACCTGGGAACTGGTCGCCTGCGATACGCAAAAAGGCTGTTTCTGGGGCGTCGATGGCGAATTCATCGCCGCCAGTCAACTCGACAACCTGGCCTCCTGCCACGCCGCGTTGACCGCGCTGCTGGCCGCGCCGCCCGCCGTTTCACCCAGCAGCGGCACGCGCCTGATCGCCCTTTTCGACCATGAAGAAGTCGGCAGCGAAAGCGCCGCCGGCGCCGGCGGCAGCTTCGTCGCCGATGTCGTCGCCCGGCTCGCCGCCAGCGCCGGACTCGATGCCGAGGATCAACGGCGGATGCTGGCGCAGAGCTTCTTCATCAGCGCCGACATGGCGCACGCCTGGCATCCCAATTTCCCCGCCGCCTACGAACCCGGCCATCACGTGCTGGTCAACGGCGGGCCGGTCATCAAGAGCAACGCCAACCAGCGCTACAGCACCACCGCCGCCAGCGCCGCCCGCTTCATGAGCTTTTGCGCCAGGGCCGGCATCCCCTGCCAGCAATACACCCACCGCACCGACCTCGGCTGCGGCAGCACCATCGGCCCGATCGTCGCCGCCCGCCTGGGGCTGGCCAGCGTCGACATCGGCTCGCCGCTGTGGGCCATGCACAGCCTCCGCGAAAGCGCCGGCGTCCTCGACCATGCCTACCTGATCGCCGCGCTGACCGAAGCTTTCACAGGCCAGGGCGGGGCGGCGGCGCGGTGACCTCGCTCGCCCTCCTGCTCATCGGCTATTCGCTGTTCAGCGCCCTGTCGCTGGCGCTGACGCATTTTTGCGCCGAGCATTACGAAGGCCAGGCCGCCTCGAGGCGCATGGGGCTGTTGCTGCTGCTCGCCCTGAGCGGCTTGCAGATCGCCCATTTCGCCTGGCTCCATCTCGGCTGGCCGTGGATCGTCTCGCCGCTTTATCGCGCCCTGCTGTTCGCAGTGGCGCCGGTTTTTTTCCTCTACAGCCAGCCGCTGCTGCGCCCGCAGGCGCCAGCGGCGTTCAGTCCGGCGCGGCTGGCGCACATGCTGCCCATCCTCGCCGCCCCCGCGCTGACGCCCGCCGTCGCCCTGCCGCTGGCTTTCATCGCCGGGAGCGCCTATCTGCTCTGGCTGGCCCGCAGCCTCTACGCCCTGCGGCGCGAGCGCGCCAATTTCCGGCTGGAAATGGCATTGCTGGGCGGCGTGTTCGCCATCGCCATCGCCGTCGCGCTGCTCGGAATCATGCAAACAGCATTGCCGGACAAGCTCTTTTTCAGCCTTTACGCCAGCGCCATCGGCATCGCCTTTTTCCTCGCGCAGACGACGCTCAACCGCCGCCCGCAACTGTCCTCCGAAATCAGCGAAACGGCGCGCGCCCTCTACGCCAACTCGACCTTGGTCAACATCGACTGCGACGCGGCGCTGGCCAGGCTGGACGCCCTGATGCAAGACGAGCGGATTTTCGCCGACCCGGATCTCAGCCTGGCGAAACTCGCGCAACGCCTGTCGCTCACCCCCCACCAGTTGTCGGAATTGATGAACAGCCGCCTGGGCAAGGGATTTTCCCGCACCCTGCGCGAACAGCGGGTCGCCGCCGCCAAAACCATGCTCCGCGCCGAACCCTCCGCCTCGGTGCTGGCGGTCGGCCTGAGCGTCGGCTTTGCGGCGCAATCGAGCTTCTACGAAGCCTTCCGCGAAATCGAAGGCGTCACGCCGGGCAAATACCGCAGCCTGCATGCGCGGGAGAAAATGGTTTCGCGTTGACAACGAAGATGGCATCAATAAAGTGGGGATGTTGTCCAATTTACGGGTCATGACGATGCAAACTCTCTCATCCGCCAAGGTGCAAGCCAACTTTGGCGAAGCAGCGGACATTGCCAAGGGCGGCGAACCTGTCGCCATCACGCAGCATGGCCGCCCGACGCTCATGCTTGTGTCGTACAAGGAAGGCGCTGAAATGCTCCGGCTGCGCAACATCGCGCGCATCAACGGTTACATGGCCGAGCGGCGCGATCACATGCCGGCGGACGCACCCATCCTGAGCATGGACGACATCAGCGATCTGCTTCGTGAACTCCGCGCGTAAGCGGCTCGTCATCGACAGCAACGTCCTCGTCAGCGCCGCCGTCTACCCCGACTCGCCTGCCGCGCTGGCCTATGTGACGGCGGCTCTCTGCTGCGATCTCTATGCCAGCCAGGAGACGCTCGCCGAAATCGAGCAGGTTTTGCTGCGCCCGAAGTTTGACCGCTATTTCGCGGCAGGCGGGCCAACGCGGGAGCGTTTCCTGAGCGATTACCGGGCGCTCGTCAACGTGGCCGAAGTGACAGAAGCCGTTACCGACTGTCCTGACCCCAAGGACAACCGCTTTCTGTCTCTGGCCCTCTCCGTCGGGGCCGAGATGATCGTGTCAGGCGACCGCAGGCATCTTTTGCCCATGCACCCGTATCGCGGCATCGCCATCCTCTCGTGCGAGGCGTTTCTTCGGACGTTGACGGCGGCGAAAGCGCCTCAATAAACCGGACATCGGCAAATCCGACGCCAGCGGGCGGCAAAGCGCCGCTTTTTGCTGCGCATTGATCTTTTCGGAACAAAAAACCGCTCCGTTTCGATCGAAGCGGAGGTTTTTGCCGGCCCCGGCGGCCACAGTGGAAGCTCCAACGACACGCAAAGGAGCTTTGCCATGAATGCCTATATCCTGCTGTTTGCCGAACTTGCCGCCAGCGTTGGCCTGAGTCTGGCGGTGTTGTGGGCGCTGTCGCGCCCGCTGGTGAATGTGTTGCGCCTGGTGTGCCCGGATGAGCAGGCCGCCGTTTTCTGGCTGAGTTACACGCGGGTGATGCTGACGATCACGCCGCTCTTGTTCGTGCTGATCGTGAGCGTTTTCTCGCGCTTCGACAACCCGTTGGGCGATATGCGTCTGGCGCTCATTGCGGCCTTGGCGGGATTGGTGCTCGGCCTCTGGTCAATCGGTAAACGGATCGAGCCTTTCACCACCCAAGACGGACAGACAATGGAGGCGCCATGAACGTGCTGCTTACCGGCGCCAGCGGTTTCATTGGCCGCAATGTCGCCGCCGTTCTCGCCCGGGCGGGCCATCACGTCCGCCCCCTGTCGCGCCGGCACGGCGCGGATGCCTCCCGCATGCTGACGCCCGCCGACTGGCTGGCGCATCTGGATGGCATCGATGCAGTGGTGAATTGCATCGGTATCATCGGCGAAACCCGGACGCAACATTTCGCGCCGCTGCACACGCTGGCCCCCATCGCGCTGTTTCGGGCCTGCGCGGCGAAGGGCGTTCGCCGCGTGGTGCAGGTCTCGGGAATCGGAACCGACGAGAGGGCGTTTTCCGCCTATCACCTGAGCAAGCGCGCGGCGGACGATTTTTTGCGCGCCCTCGATGTGGACTGGATCGTGCTGCGCCCCTCGCTCGTCTATGGCGCGGGCGGCGGCAGCGCCGCGTTTTTCATGCGCCTGGCGCGGCTGCCGCTGATTCCTGTCGTGGGTGACGGGCGGCAGCCGATACAACCTGTTCACGTCAGCGACGTGGCCGCCGCCGCGCTGTGCGGCCTGACGGCGGCAGGCAAGCAAACGATCGATGTCGCCGGGCCGGAAACCATCACCTTCAGTGAATGGCTGCAACGCCTGCGCGAAGCACAAGGTCTGCCGCGCGCGCGCCTGCTGCGCATGCCCTTTGCGGCAACCCTGGCGCTGTCATATCTGGGAAGCTGTCTCAGCCCGATGATGCGCCCGGACAATATGCGCGTACTCAATGCCGCTGCCACTTTCCAGGCCGATACGCAGCCGCTCACGCGCTTGCTCGGACGCGAACCCATACCGTTCGCGCCGCAACTTCTGTTTGCTGATGCCATGTCGAGAAGAAAACCATCATGACCTACACCATCCTCAAAACCCTGCATCTTCTCAGCCTCGTGCTGCTCTTCGGCACCGGCCTGGGCAGCGCCTTCTACAAATGGATGGCCGACCGCAGCGGCAACGTCGCCCACATCGCGGCAACCAACCGGCATGTCGTGCTGGCCGACTGGCTGTTCACCACGCCGACCGTGATCTTCCAGCCCGTCAGCGGATTGTGGATGGCGGCAATCGCCGGCTGGCCCGTCGCCACCCCGTGGATCGCGCTCAGTCTCGGTCTGTATCTGCTTGCCGGGGCCTGCTGGCTGCCCGTCGTCGGGTTGCAGATCCGCATGAAAAACATCGCCGCCGACGCGGCCCGTCGCGACGCCCCCCTGCCGGCCCGTTACTGGCGCATGGCGCGGCTCTGGTTCTGGCTCGGCGTGCCCGCCTTTGGCTCGATGGTGCTGGTCGTCGCGCTGATGGTGTTCAAACACATTCCCGGAGTT
>WQUQ01000111.1 GCA_009782025.1 Desulfobulbus sp.
CCCCATCAACCGTCAGTGGAGCATCAACCGCCGCCAAAGACAGCGGCGCTAAAGCTGACCGGCTAAAGCCGGTGGTTTCAACCTTGGAGATGGAAATGACGAGGAGGCGACGCTGGAACTCTCCGGCGCCGCGCTGTATGTCGATGCCTTGCAAAACGACGCGCTCTACGGCCCCTTCATGCGCGTCGACCTGCTGGGAGCGGATGCGTGATGGACGACCTCGACATCCTGCACCCCGATGCCGAGATGGTCGTCGGCGGCGAAACCATCATGGTCCGCGCCCTGACCTTCGGCCAGCAGCTTCGCCTCGGCCGGGAGCTGCGCGGGCTGACCGACGCCATCAAGGCGGCCCACGACGAAGATCGCGGCGTCATCGGTTTCATGGACGCTTTCAGCGAAAACGGCGAGGGCATCCTCAAACTGCTCGAAGCCGCCACCGGCAAGCCGGGCGACTGGATCGAGAGCCTCGATGACAAACAGGGCGAAGACCTGCTGGCGCTCTTCTGGAGCGTCAACCAGGATTTTTTCGTGCGCCGCCTCGCCGTCTATCCAGCCCTGGAAAAGGCGGCGAGGGCTTCGATGCCATCCGCTGGGGCCGCGTCTTCGCCACCCTCATCCGGCACGGCCACCGCCAATCCGAACTGATGGACTACACCCTGAACCAGATCGGCCTCTACTACCGCGAAGCCGTCGCCCACGAAAACGCCATGCAGGCGGCGGCCATCGTGGCGGCCAATCTGGGGGCGAGTGGCGGTGAGAAGGCGATGGCGGCGGTCAAACGGCTCTCGAAGGAGGCGTAGGGGCGGGTTTTGAACCCGCCCCTACCTCGACATGCCAAACAAGATCAACAGCAGCGTCCAGACCGGGCCCAACCCGCGCACCAGCCAGATGACCCAGCCGATGACCATGAGCGCCACCATCGCCGACAAGCCGCCCAGCGCAACCAGCGCGCCGGGCAATAGCAGGGAAATGGCAATCGCCAGCAGTTCCTGCTTCACGGTCAAGACCGGCTTGTCGGGTTCATCGAAAGAATGATCGCTCATGGCCAATAACCTCGAACTGGCGCTCAGGATTCGCGCCGACCTGAAACAAGCCTATGACAGCCTCGGGCAACTGACAAGCGGTTTCGGCCGGCTCGACGGCTCGGTTGCGACGGCCAGGCGCGGCCTGGATTCCATCAGTGACACGCTCTCCCGCAACGAGACGCTGGTCAAGCGCGCCGGGGCGGCCTGGATCAGTTATTCCCAGGCGATGTCGCTCATCAACCTGGCCGACCAGTATGGCCAGATGGCCTCGCGCATCAAGATGGCGACTTCCTCGACCGAGGAATATCAAATGGTGCAGGCGCGGCTCCTGGAAACCGCGCAGAACACCTACCGGCCGCTGGCCGAGGCGCAGGAAGCCTACATCCGCACGGCGGACGCGCTGCGCTCGCTGGGGTACACCACCGCCCAGGCGCTCGATGTCAGCGACAGCCTCTCCTACCTGCTGGTGACCAACGCCGCCTCCGGCGAGCGGGCGGCCGGGGCCATCGACGCCTTTTCCAGGGCCTTGCAGACCGGGAAAGTCGACGCCCTGGGCTGGAAGACGATCCTCGCCGCCACGCCAAGCGTCGTCGACGCCATCGCCCTGGCTACCGGCAAGGCGGCGGAGGAAATCAGGAAGCTGGGCGCAGCGGGGGATCTCTCCATCGCCGAACTGAGCGAAGGGCTGCGCGCCTCGGTCGAGCAAAACCGGCAGGCGGCGGCGGCGATGCCGACGACGGTGGCCGATGCCTTCACCCGGCTGCGCACGGCCCTGCAAGCCTGGCTCGGCCAGGCCAACGAGGGCGTCCTGTCGACCCGAACGCTGGCCGCCGGCATCGCCGTGCTGGCCGAGCATATCAATGCCCTGGCCGGCGGCGCGGTCGCTGCGCTGATCGCCGGATTCGCCCGCTGGTCGGGCGGGCTGGCCGTGGCCAACGTCAGCCAGATCGCCGCGGCCATTTCCGCCCGGCGCCTGGCCGCCAGCAACCTGGCGGCCGCCGAGTCCGCCGTGCTCGGCGCGACCAACGCCAATCAATTCGCCGCGGCCGCGACCCGCCTGGCCGCCGCGCAAACCGCCGCTGCCGCCGCGGGAACCGGCATGGCCGGCATCGGGCGCACCCTCCTTGGCGTGCTCGGCGGCCCGGTTGGCCTGGCGCTCACGGTGGGCAGCCTGGCCGCCGGCTGGCTGCTGTTCCGCGATAACACGAAGGAGGCCGAATCGGCGCTGGCCGACATCAGCCTGACGGCGGATCAGGCGCGGGAAGCCTTCCAGAAACTGAGCGCCACGCAACAGTCCGCCGAACTGCTCAATATGAAAGCGGTGCGCGACCAGCTGGTCGTCGACACCAAGTACCTGGCGCGCGACATGGCCCGCGCGCTGGAAAACGAATTCGCCTCGGATGGCGCCATGCAGGGTGTGGCGCGGCAACTGCGGGAAATGATCCAGGGCGCGAAGCCCGATTTCGACGCCATGGGCGAGGCCATCCGGAACAATACGAACCTGACCGAAGCGCAGCGACGAGAAAACCTCAATCTCCTGGCTTCGCTGGAAAAAAATGTGGGCGAATTCAGAAACCTGAAGGCGCGCATCGCTGATCTCTCGCAGCTCAGCCCGGTCAAGGTCGAGGTCAGGGTTGGGGTCAACGATGCCGACATCGCCAACGCCAAGGGTGAAGTCGACAAGATTTACCGCCAGATCGCCGACCTGAAAGACCCCTCCGCCGTCGGCAAGATGGTCAGGAACACGCTGCCCGGCATGGGCAACATCGGCGCCGAGATGACCCGGCAACTGATCGACGCGGCCAAGGCGTTCGATGCGGCGCTTGCCGCCAGCAAGCCATCGGCGGGCGGATCGAAAACCGACCCCTTCGCCGACAAGCAGCGCGACCTCGCCAAACAACTGGGCGAGGCGCAGCAGCAGCTCGCCAACGCCCAGGCGGGCGTGGCCGACGCCACCAACAAATCCTCCAGCGCGCTCGACATCTGGCTCAAGACCGCGAAGGAGGCCGCCACGCTCAGCGCCGGCAAGAAAGACCAACTGCGCACCGAAGCCCGGGCCGTCGACGCCGTGGCCCTGGCCTACCACCAGTTCACCGAGGCCAAAAAGCGCGCCGAAAGCATCCAGAGCGGCATGGCCGGCGTCGAGATCGAGCTGTTGAAACTCGAAGGCCGCAGCGCCGAAGCCGCCCGCCGCGAGTTCGAGCAGAAATATGAGGAACTGCGCGCCGCCCTGCAAAAGGAAGTGGCCGGCGGCAGCCTCACCGCCCAGGTTCAGCTGGACGCCATCATCCGCCTCTCCGGTCTGGAAGAGGCCCGGCGCGGCCTGGATGAGGTCTCGGCCGCCATCGACAAGATCGAAAGCCAGAACGCCCGCGACGAACAAAGCCTCAACGCCCAGGTCGGCGCCGGGTTGCTGACGCAGATCGACGCCCGGCAAAAGCTCATCGACCTGCACCGGAAAACGGCGGCGGCCATCGAGGCGCAAATCCCCAAACTCAGGGAACTCGCCGCCGCCGGGGGCGAACAGGGCGAGGCGGCGCTGGCGCGCTTGCAGGAACTGGAAACGAAGCTCCTGCTCCTGAAGCAGACGAGCAACGAATACGAGGTGGCGCTGAAAAACGGCCTGCAATCCGGCCTCGCCGACGCCATCAACGGCCTGGCCGAGGGCACGATGAACCTGCAAAACGCCGTCACCGCGCTGGTTCGCAGCATCGTCGACGGCATGGCGAAGATCGCCGCGCAGCGCCTTTCCGAGCAACTGACCGAAGGCGTCATGGGCCTTTTTGGCGGCGACAAAGCCGCATCCAGCGCGGCGACGACAGCGGCCACGGCCCTGACCACCAGCGGCGCTGCCGCTGGCGGCTCGCTGGCTAGCGGCGGCGTCACGGCCGGCCAGGCGCTGGTCGCCAGCGCCACCACCGCCGCCTCCATCCTGGCCTCGGCCAGCGCCAGCGGCGGCTCGGGCGGCGGCGGTTCGCTGCTCGGCGGCCTGTTCTCCATGATGTTCGCCGAGGGCGGCTACACCGGCCCCGGCGGCAAGCACCAGCCGGCCGGCATCGTCCATGCCGGCGAGTACGTCAATGTGACTGGTTCCGCGTTCACAGTGCGCTTCCCAGCCGGAAATCTGCAAT
Source organism: Desulfobulbus sp. (assembly GCA_009782025.1). Classification (GTDB taxonomy): domain Bacteria; phylum Pseudomonadota; class Gammaproteobacteria; order Burkholderiales; family Rhodocyclaceae; genus Azonexus. The sequence continues at coordinate 4,157 of WQUQ01000111.1, forward strand.
TCCAGATCGACAACTGATCCCCCATGGCCACGCCATCCGATGATGTCTACGCCTGCCCGCTGAATGGGGCGGTGGCTGCTGGTCGCAGCCTGCTGCCGGACTGGGTGCCAGCAATCGGCGAGATTGTCGACGTGTCGCTCAACACGTTGTGGGATGTGCGCAGCACGGAAGCCAACGCGGCGATGCAGCAGCAGGTTGATGCCTGGGCTGGCGCCTCATTCGCCAAGACACACGGCGAGGCTGGGTCGCTGATATTCCACACGGGCGGCCATACCTATTTCGACAGCAATGCGGTCTATATATATGACATCGCCTCGCGGAAGTGGAGTCAGGAACGCCCGCCGGCCAAGCAGTTTCTCGACGCCGAGAACTACATCGGCGATGTGGTTACAGGCTGGATGTGGGCGTCGGCCGGCGGCATCGGCTTGCAGGTCGGCGAGCCGTTTGCCGCACATACCTACGCTTGGTTGACCTGGATTCCGCCAGGCGTGTTGCCTGGCGGCGCGAACGGATTCCTCTACACGCCAGGGCGCGGCTCTATGTCGCAGCCAGGCCAGAAGGGCACGCAGCAACCGCATAAATATGCAATCGGCAGCAAAGAGCCGTGGACCTTCGGTGGCTCGCCGCTATCAATTCGTCCGGCGCATTCATTCGCCTTTTTCGACGAGCTGCGTCGGCGCGTGGTGTATGGCTACGGAGACGCCATTTCGCGCAACCTGTATTGGGTTGATCCGTCGACAAGCGCGGCAGGAACGATCACCTGGCCGGTCGAAGACGCTGGAATGCAACCCTATTACCACGTCGGATTTCATGCGCTCGCCGACGACCTCTATCTGTCCGTGCGCCTGACCGCTAGCGGCCTAGAATTCAATGTTATCGATCCGGTTGCTGGCCGTCGTTACCGTCCGCCGACGCTGGGAACCGCGCCGACCGGACCCTACCCGCTCGGCGATTGTGGCGTTGAGTGGGTGGAAAAATGGCGATCCATGGTCTGCTTCGCCGGAACCGATACCGTCTGGACACTGACCGCACCAGCCGACCCGCGTACTGGTGCATGGCAGTGGAGTAGCCAGCCTCTGGCCGGCACGGCGCGGCAGTTCGTGACGCCGCCATTCACCAAGTTCCGCTATATACCCCGGCTCGATATGTTCATTTGGCCAATGACGCATAACACGCCCGTGCAGGGTTTCAGGATTTTTCCGCCATGACCTATCAACTTAAAACCACCGGCATCGCAGCGCACTGTACCATGTGCATCACCGTCGACCCGGGCGATGGCGTGGTCAAGGATTTCGCTTCAAGTGCCGTCACGTCAACAATCAGCGTCGGCGCATCTGTCACGTTCGGCGAGCAGGCATGGGCCGGCATTCCCCGAAAATATTTCAAAATGGCGGCAACAACACTGGCCGCCGGAACCGTTACATTCGGCGCGAACAAGCCGCAGTTCGACCCCTTCGCCGCCACGCTCCAACGCACGATCGTCTGGATCGGCGAGAGCGCCGGAAACGCGCCGCGCGCATTCGGTGCCTCGGCGTCGTCTTACATCGCCGCAGAAAACACGGGCGGCGGAGCTGGTAGTAGTATTTCGTTTCTTTAAAACATTTACTTAAGCTCTCATCTCTGCGATCATATCTTTCCAGTGCAACAGACTGGAGAACACGATGTCCAGACCGACTTC
>WQUQ01000112.1 GCA_009782025.1 Desulfobulbus sp.
CCTCTACAGTCATGCTGCGCGTAGTCGCAGCATCCATGCGGTTTGTGGATTCTGCGACTACGCTTCGCTACGCGCAGAATGACAAACTCCTTAAGTGAACTGTATTGGGTCAAGACCAGCCCTACCGGGCTTCGGCGCTTTTGCCAGCCGATATTCTTCATGTAATGTACAGTTGGAAATTTTCGGGGGCGGCAATGAACAAGTTGATGGCAGCCGGTCTGCTCGGCGGGGCGCTGGTTTTTTCCGCGCTGCCGGCATGGGCCGGGGATGCGCCGGCGCCGGTCGCCGCCATCGAGGTTTGCGCCGGTGACGCCGCGGGCGACTCGGCGATCTTCAGCGAAACAGGCCACGCCAGCCGACCGGTTGGCGATGCCGCCGATTTCGCGCGCGTCGATATGCCGGCCCAGGTCGGTCATTTTCAGACCCTGGCTGAGGAAACGCTCGGCCTGCGCGAGCAGGCCATCGAATTCCTGACCGATTTGCAAGCCGCCGAGGCCCGTAACGAACCGCTATCCGGCGCGCAGTTGCGCCAACTGAACGCCGGCGCGGCGGTTTTGCTCGAACAGCGCCGGGCGCTCCTGGCCCTGACCAGCCGCTACGAGTGCTGGCTGACGGTGCCGCCGCCCGCCGATCCGGCGCTGGCGCGGGTGCAGGCAACCGGCATCACGATGTCGCTGGCGGCGGCGCTGCTGCTCTACGACAACTATCTGACCGCCGTCGGCCTGTACCGGGCGATGCCCGCGCTGCGCCAGCACCTGAGCAGCAACGACGCCATTTCGCTGGCCGAGATGACGGACATCTCGGCGGCTTTCGCCTCGGCGGCCAATCGTTTGCGGGTGCGGCGCGGGCTGATCTGGTACGAGAAACACGGCCGCCCGCTGCTGGCCGATTCGGCCAATGCCGATGAGCGCTACGTCGCCGCCCTGGTCGATCAGAGCCTGTCCTACAACATGATTCGGCGGATCCATCCGGTCGATTACGCCGGCAATCTGATGGGCTTCTTCGGCGTGCTCTCGGTCGATACCCTGAATCAACTGAAAACCGAGGGCGTCAATTTTCTCAGCATGGCGTTCGGCAATGCCATCGGCCTGGTTGAAACGCGGCGCGGCAAGCTCGACGGCCAGGCCGAGGTGCTCGCCAGGGTCGGCGGCGCGCTGCGGGCCGGCGACATCCTGCTGGAAAAAACGCCGTTCCGCCTGACCGACACCTTCATTCCCGGCCACTGGGGGCATGCCGCGATATGGATCGGCAACGAGCCGGAACTGCGCGAACTGGGCATCTGGGACGATCCGGCGGTGCAGCCCTACCAGGCCCGCATCCGCGACGGACGCGGCGTCGTCGAGGCGCTGCGCAGCGGCGTCAAGATGAACACGCTGGCCCATTTCATCAATGTCGACGACCTGGCCGTGTTGCGGTCGCGCGTCGCCAGCCCGGCGGAGCGGCGGGAGGTGGTGGTGCAGGCGCTGCGTCTGGTCGGCAAACCCTACGATTTCAATTTCGATGTCGAGTCGACCGACCGCATCGTCTGTTCCGAGCTGGTCTATCACGCCTACGGCAACATCCGCTGGCCGACGGAGCGCCACCTCGGCCGGGCAACCATCAGCCCGGACAACGTCGCCGTGCTCGCCACCGGCGACGGGCCGTTCACCGTGACCGCGCTCTACCACGATGGCCGCGAAATCGGCGAGGAACCGGAGCGTTATCTCGAATCGCTGGTGCAGCGCGAGGTGGTCAGGCTCGCCCACGGCGAATAGCCGCCGCCAGCGCCAGCAGCATCAGCGCCAGGGCCGGCCCGTTGCCGAAGCGGGCGTAGGGCGTCAGCCCCTGGTAAGCCGTGACCTCGGCTTGCAGCACGCCCTGCGTGAAGGGCGGCAGTTGGGCAGTGACGGTGCCATCCGGCGCGATGATCGCGGTCATGCCGGTGTTGGTCGCGCGCAGCATCGGCCGGCCGCTTTCCAGGGCGCGCAGACGGGCGATCTGCAAATGCTGCGGCTGCGCCAGCGACCGGCCGAACCAGGCGGTGTTGGAGAGATTGGCGAGGATGCCGGCCTGCGGCGCGGCGGCGATGATTTCCTCGGCGAAAGCATCCTCGTAGCAGATATTGACCGCCACCTGGCGGCCAGCCACTTGCAGCGGCGGCTGCCGCTGCGGGCCGCGCGTGAACGACGACATCGGGATGGTCGCCCATTGCATGAACCACGAGAAACCGGGCGGAATCGTTTCGCCGAATGGCACCAGATGCATCTTGCTGTAAATCTGCGACGGCGAGCGGCCCAGGCTCAGGGCGCTGTTCCAGTATTGCCCGCCGTCGCCGGTCAGCGTGCCGAGAATCAGGTCACCGCCGTGTTCGGCAGCGGCCGCCTTCAGCGCCTCGACGTAAGCCGGCGGCAGTTGCTCGAAGAAAATCGGGATGGCCGTTTCCGGCAGCAGGATCAGTTGCGCCGGATGCGCCGCGACCAGTTCGCGGTAGAGGTTGAGCGTGCGCACCAGAGCCTCCGGGCGGAATTTCATCTCCTGCGGCACGTTGCCCTGGATCAACGCGACGCGGATCGGCGCGCCGTCGGGCGTCGTCCACGCCACCTGGCGCAGACCAAAGCCAGCGGCAAGGATGACGGCAACCGCCAGCGCGCCGCGCCAACGGCAGAGGAGCAGGGCGCCGCACAGCACGGCCAGCAGCGACAGGCCGTGTACGCCGATCAGCGGGGCAAAGCCGGCCAAAGGACTCGGCGGCGTCTGCGAGTAGCCAACGGCCAGCCAGGGAAAGCCGGTGAACAACCAGCCGCGCAGCCAGTCGCCGCCGGCGACGAGAGCGGCGAAAAACAGCGCCTGCCGCCACGCCGCCGCCGGTTGCCAGCGCTTGAAGGCGGCAGCGGCAAGCAGCGGGAACAGCGCCAACACGGCGCAGAACAGGAAGGCGGCAAAGCCGGCCAGCCACCAGGGCATGCCGCCGAAAACCGAGAGGCTGACATAAACCCAGGAGACGCCGCAGAGAAAGAAACCAAGGCCGAAAACGAAACCGCACAGCGCCGCCTGGCGGACATCGGCAGCGCTGCGCAGCAACAACAGCAGACCGAGCCAGACCAGGGGCGTCAGCCAGAATTGCTCGAAGGGGGCGAAAGCCAGCACGCCGACCGCGCCGAGGCCGGCACTGGCCAGCAAGCGGAGCGCGGGGCTGGAGTGATTTTGAGTCATCAACCTGAAAACTTGAGTTGGACACGCCCGATGTCCTGCTCGGGCGCGTAGCCTAACTGTTGATAGCGTGCGCAATCTGCTGCTCAATATCCCGCCCCGCCTCGTCCTTGTCGCTAGGCATCAAATAAATCCCGTTAGGATACTTGCGCGCCCAGAGTTCACCCACGGCGCGCTTGGCTTGGTTTTTCGGATGATCGTAGCGATCCTCGCCCTTGTACTCAATAACGAAGATGCGACCATCCTTTAGTCTTGCAATAAAGTCGGGATAGGTGAAACCAGTTGCCGTTGGAAAACGGAATTGTGAAGGATGCGCCAGATTGCGCACCCACACCTCCACATCGGGATTGCCTTCAATCGCCAGTGCACAAAGATACTCTTCTGCCGGTTTGCCGTCCTTTCGGCGATATGGCAAATCCCCAGGCGCCGCGTAATAGTGCTTCTTCCATTCCATCGGCGCGGGACAATGCGAACGCGCGGGATAAGCCATGCGCTCGAACGTGAACACCACGGCGGGATCAACCACCACCTCTTCCAGTTCAAACAGGCTTTGATGCGCCCGATTGCTGCGCTTGCTGCGCGCCTCATCGAGCAGCGCCTGCAAGCGTCGCGCAATGATGAAACGCCCGCGCACCAGTTGCCCCAGGCTGTAGCCCTTGTGTTTCAACGGCGCGATGGCCTGCACGATCCACTCGATCATGGTTTCCTGGCGCACATCGTTCTGGACGATCTTGTTTTCCAGCCATACCAGCAAGTCGGCCTCAAGCCAATCGCCGGTCAAACCGGCCAGATACTCGGTCTGCGGTTCTGGAACCATGTTCATCTTGACCGTCTGCTCGCCGATGTCGATTTCCCAGGTCTTCGTGCGCGCATCGAAGGTCAGTGTATCCAGCGTACCCGCTGTATCTGCCGGGTTCCAGAATCCGTCCTCCACCAGCAAATCATTTGCCGCCGGCAGCACATAATCGCCAAACTTGATCGACAACTGGGGCACTTCAAACTTCACGCCCTTCTGTGCGGGCGTTTCACGCAAGCGGGCGCGGGTGTTATGTTGCTCCAGCGAAGTGCGAACCTGCTCCCTGGTCTTGCCCGTGAACACCCTGGCGATAGCTTCGACGCTTTCCGGCTGGATTGCGCCCGTGACCACCACATCGAACTTGCCTTCTTCGTTGGCAGGCTGGATGGCGATATTGCGCAAGTCGCCCGCTGGCACATTCGCCAAGTCCGGTTTTTTCGTTGTCGAGAAACGCAGCGTTTCAACTTTCAGCGCCGGATGTTCGCCATCGCCGCCAAGCAACGATTGCGGAACCGGCAGGCTCTGTGCGGCTTCCAGCCGCGAAAAGCCCATGCTTTCCAGATGATCGGTGAACTCGATCGCCTTCGCGCCAAAGTACGGCGACACCACATGCGCATACGCCTTGTTCAGCGCCGCCTGTTGGCGCGTGCGTGCGTAGGGCATACGCAATACGCGCCCGAGCAACTGCTCGATGGCAGTGGCCGATTTTGTGCCGGATACGGAACACAACACATAGGCAAACGAACAATCCCAGCCTTCTTTCAGCGCCTCCATCGTGATGATGATGCGCACCGGGCAATCGGGAGCAAACAGATCAACGCCGTCCAGTTCGCGCTGATCGCCGGTTGCGATGCGCACCCAGCTTTTGTCGATGCGCTCGCCGTCCTCTCCGGTCAAATGTTCGTAAATCGCATCGACCGTCGCCTCGCCGCCCTTATGTTCAGCCTGAATCAGCAAGATGGGGCGGACGTAATCCGGTTCTTTTTTGGCGATTTCTTCCAGTTCCTGCCGCCGCAGCAGCGCATGGCGCAGGGCAACATCCCAGCCGCTCAAGTGTTCTTCCAGCAGCACCGGCAGTTTTATCATTTCTTCCGCGAACAACTGCGAGGCTGACACGCGCACCAAGATATTGCTGGCGCTCATGTCTGGCGTGGCGGTTAGCTCGATGATGGCGCTGGGCGCAAGGCGCTGATACACCGTGCCGGATAACTCACTGGTCGCGTTATGCGCCTCGTCGGTAATCACCAGTGGGCGGTATAGCCGCAGCAGGTTGGCGAACGAAAAGCGCGGCCCCTTGCCGTTTTCGGTCTGTTCCAGTTCCGGCAATACCTTGTCTTTCGGCAAGGCGATGAAGTGCCGATCCAGCGCCTCCTTGTGCGCGTAAAAATCGCGGATGTCGATGTCGTGCACGCGCGCCGCCGCCATCGTTGCCACCACGATGCAGGTACGGTTGGCCAGTTCCTGCGGCGTCAGTTGTTCGATGTCATCGCTATCGAACACCGAGACTTGCCCGCCAAACGCATCGTCCAGTTCCCGCCGGTATGGATGGCGGCGGTTTTTCAAGGCATCCAGCGTTTGTTGCTTGATGGTGCGGCTGGGCACGAGCCACATCACCAGCGGTTTGTCCTGTTCCAGCCAGTTGTTCGCCGCACAGCGGATGAAATGCGCGCCCATCAGCGTCTTGCCGCCGCCGGTGGGGATGCGGATGGCGACATACGGCACATTGTGCAACCCCGCCAACTGCGAACCGTCCTTGTCGCGCAACGGGCGGTATTCCGGCGTCAACATGGTTTTGGCGTCCGGGTGCGCGTGCGCGGCAAACGCTTCGGCAATGCCTTTTTCCTGTGC
>WQUQ01000113.1 GCA_009782025.1 Desulfobulbus sp.
GGGCTTCTCGCTTCGCGCCGTGGTCAGGTTTGAGCACATTGCGGCCTGCGCCTCCCGCGCCGGCTTCATGCTACCCTTCACCTCCTGCCCGACCCGATTTCCGACCGATCATGACCCACGACGAACCGCCTGCCGTCACGCCGCTTGATCCCCGCGCCCTGCTCAAGGATTTGCAGGCGCGCTTCGCTGTTTTTCGCAATCACAGCCCGCTGGCCATCGGCATCGACAAACAGGTGCTGGCCCAAATGCCGGATCTGGAAAAAAAGGCCCTGCGCCTGGCCATGCGCAGCCATACCATCTCGACCCGTTACCTGAAGGAGATGGAAAAAGCGACCGTGCGCCTGAACCTCGACGGCACGCCAGCCGACGCCGTCACCGAAGAAAACCGCCAGCACGCCGCCGAACTGTTGCGCCAACGCTTCAAGAAGCAGAACGAGCAGCGGCGAGCGACACAAGCCGCCGCCAGGGCCGCCGAAGCGGCGGCCAAAGCGGAAGAACTGCGCACCGCCAAGCTCAATCAGTTGGCCGAGAAATTCGGTCGCAAGGGTCGCTGACGCGGCGCCGGGCCGATCAATGAAGTGGTTGCTTTCCATCTTGCTTTTTGCCGCTGTCGATTACAGCTTTGCCGAGCCAGCGCTTTCTGCTGATAACAAAGCTCACTTGCTCAAAATCATGAGCGAAGCCCTCCGTGACAGAGTCATCACGGAGCAGGAATATGAGCAGTCGATTTCCTGGGTCAACTCAGCGCCGTGCGCTGGCGTCGACCGTGGGCTGACCACTCGCCGGAAAGCACAATTGGAAGCCGCCATAGCCAGGCAGCAAAAGCTGGAAAAAGTCACCGTGTACAAATCGTTCAAGCGTGATGGTTGGTCTATCGTGTTTTCGGACGCCAGCGTTGGTGATAGTCCCTACTTCTTCTACTCAACAGACCCGGTAAAGGGCGCCAAACCCTTGGCTGTGTGGAGTGGCGCCGCGACAATCCTTGAAACCAGCGAGATAGCGGACTGGGTGAAAATAAATGCTCCTGGTATTCCAGAACGGTTGGCGGATTGCTTTGCCTGGCATGTCACGCTGAGTTCAGAATAGGCCCAGCTCATCATTCGGGTCTGCGCAAAAGCTGGGCAGGCCGGTGAATTCAGATGTTATGTTTTCGCACGAGCCTGCCATAGGTTATTGACATGGCTCCGTCATTCGCCCGCCTCATAGCGGGCCAGCGTCACCCCGGCATGAGTCAGCACCTCGCGCAAAGCCTTGATGTCGGTACGCGAACAGGTGCTGCTGTTGTGCGGGTGGTGCAGGTAGCCTTCATGGCGGTTCAGCGTGACCTTGAAACGGGCGCCGTGAGCCGGTTCGACGTCGGCTCCGAGGTGATGCAGCAGCGACTCGACTTCGCGCCAGTGGACATTGGCCGGCGGTGGATCATGGAAAATGCTGCGCAGCAGGTGGGCGTGTTTGTGACTCATGATGGCGCTCCGGTGAAAAGGGGAACTCACCCATTATTCCATTTTTAAATCAGCCGGCGCGACCAGTTTGCAGCTTGCGATACAGGGTGCGCGGGCTGACGCCCAGACGACTGGCCAGAGCGGCCGGATCGCCATCCGGACGAGATCTGGCCCAGGCGAGGTAACGCCGTTCGAGCGTGGCCAGGTCGACCACTTCGGACAGGCGAAAGGCGTCGTCGCTGACTGGCGGCGCCGCTGGTACGGCATCGGCCGGATCGTCGAGGTGGGCGATGTCGATCAACTCGCCGTCGGCCAGCAGCGTTGCCCGCTCGATCAGGTTGCGTAGTTCGCGGATATTGCCGCTGAAACGGCGACCGGCAAGCCAGGCCAGCGCCGCCGGCGAGAAGCGGCGGCGGCACTGGCGGCCGACCCGTGCGAGCAGCGAATTGGCCAGCAGCGGAATGTCCTCCGCTCGCTCGTGCAGCGCCGGGATGTGAATCGGGAAGGTGTTGATGCGAAAGTACAGGTCGCGGCGAAAGCTCTCCTCCTGCACCATGGCGCGCAGGTCGCGGTGGGTGGCGGTAATCAGGCGGAAATCGGCGGGTAGCCATTCCAGTCCGCCGACCCGGCGATAGGTGCCGGTCTCCAGGAGGCGCAGCAGCTTGACTTGCAGCGTCAGCGGCAATTCGCCAATCTCGTCGAGAAACAGCGTGCCGCCGCTGGCAGCCTCGACCAGCCCCTGCTTGCGATGCGCGGCGCCGGTGAAGGCACCCTTCTCGTAACCGAATAATTCGCTCTCGAACAGCGTCTCGGTCATGCCGGCGCAGTCGACGGCGACGAAGGGACCGGCTGCGCGGGCGCTGGCCTCGTGGATGGCGTGGGCGACCAGATCCTTGCCGGTGCCGGTCTCGCCGAGCAGCGACACGGCGGCATCGGACGGGGCGACGCGCAGCACTTTGTCGAGCATGGCGACGAAGGCCGGCGAGCGGCCGACCAGGCCCCACGCCGCCGGCCGGCTACTGGCCTGGCGGACGATGCGCATGGTTTCGACGAAGTAGGCGATCCGCCCCTTATCGTCGCGGATGGGCATGGTTTCGACAGCGACGTGCTCGTCGCCGCGCGGCGTATGGTGCAGATGCAGCACCCGCTGCGATGCCCCGGCTTCCAGGCTGAGCTTCAGCGGGCAGGATTCGCCGGCCTGGTCGCAGGGTACGTCGAAGCGGTGCGAAACCTCGTAGCAGAAGCGCCCGGCAACCGCCGTACCACCCGAGAATTCGCGCAAATAGGCGGCATTGGCGGCGACGATACGGTAATCGGCATCCATCACGATGCGCGGCTCGGGCAAGCTGTCGAGAAAGGACAGCAATTCACTGAGGATGGGGGAGTTCATGTCGAATTTGTCACTTTAGCCAATCGATACTGGCAATAATGACACAAAATCCCTGTGCCGCCTGTGAGCAATGGGGCATGTGGAGCATAAGCCATTGATTCGTTTCGATTTACTTGGGCAGAGCGAGTCAGGCACGCATCTTGATTAAAGACATTCCGGAAACCGGCGGCAACCACGGACTCGCGCCCCCACGCACGCAGCGCCGCGGCGATTGACCGGCAAGTCATCCGATGGCATTTCCCTTCCAACTCGCCCCGCAGGCCAGCTTGGTGCCGCCGGATCGCCCGGACAATCAGCCCGACCGGTTTCCGCCCGACCAATCGTCTGCGAATCAATCCCCCCGTTCAATGAGCCAGCCCGCCAGCCCCTCCCGCCAGGAACCCGATCCCGCCCCCATCTCCTTCTACGAGAAACACAAAGTCATCTACGCCAAGCGCGCCCGCGGCTATTTCGATAACTGGCGGATCGCGCTGGTACTGTTCACCCAGATCATCTTCTACGTCACCCCGTGGCTACAGTGGAACGGCCGCCAGGCGGTACTGTTGCACCTGGTCGAGCGCAAGTTCTACATTTTCGGCGTCGTCTTCTGGCCGCAGGACGTGATCTATCTCAGCGCCCTCTTGATCGTCTCGGCCTATGCGCTGTTTCTGGTCACCGCCGTGGCCGGCCGGCTGTTCTGCGGCTACGCCTGCCCGCAGACGGTCTACACGCAAATCTTCATGTGGATCGAGAACTGGGTCGAAGGCGAGCGCAACGCCCGCATCAAGCGCGACAAGGGGCCGCGCGACGCATCCTGGCTGCGCATCAAGCTGACCAAACATCTGCTGTGGGGAGCGCTGGCGCTGTGGACCGGCTTTACCCTGGTCTGCTACTTCACCCCGGTCAGCGAACTGACCCAGTCGGTACTGCACGGCACCCTGGGCGGCTGGGAAATCTTCTGGATCTTCTTCTACGGCGGTTTCACCTACCTGATGGCCGGCTTCCTGCGCGAGCAGGTGTGCAAGTACATGTGCCCCTATGCCCGCTTTCAGAGCGTGATGTTCGATCCCGACACCCTGATTATCTCCTACGACCCCGAGCGCGGCGAACCGCGCGGCGTGCGCCGCAAGGATGCCGCCCCGACAACGGCCAGGCGCGGCGACTGCATTGATTGCGACCTGTGCGTGCAGGTCTGCCCGACCGGCATCGACATCCGCAAGGGGTTACAGTACGAATGCATCGGCTGCGCCGCCTGCATCGACATCTGCGATCAGGTCATGGACAAGGTCAAGCAGCCGCGCGGCCTGATCCGCTACTCGACCGAAACGGCGATGGCCCAGCACCTGTCGCGCCAGGACATCCTGCGCCATATCGTGCGCCCGCGCATCGTGCTGTACACCGCCATCCTGCTGCTGATTACCGGCCTCGCCGGCTGGTTCCTGACGCATCGCATGCCGCTCAAGGTGGACATCATCCGCGACCGCTCCGTGCTCGCCCGCGAAGCCGACGACGGCCGCATCGAGAACGTCTACATGCTGCAAATCATGAATACCGAGGAGCGGGCGCATCGCTACCGGGTGACCGTCGACGGCCTGCCCGGCGCCGAGATCGCCGACGGCAACGAAGTCGACGTCCCGGCCGCCACGCTGCACGGCTTCAACGCCGTCGTCCGCGTGCCGCCCGAGGCCGGCAAGCAAGGCGCCAACCCGATCCACTTCGAGATCGTGGCCATCGACAACCCGGACATCAAGGTGCGCGAAAAAGCCTCTTTCCTGTTACAGTAATTTGGCAGCGAGTGGTCTTGTCACAGCCCTGTCATCCCCTCGGCTGAACATGACCACACCGTTCAGGAAAAGGAAACCGCATGCACGCCTTTCAGGATTACTACCCGGAAAACGTCGCCCATTGCTATGGCTGCGGTCGCTTGAATGAGCACGGGCACCAGATCAAGACCTATTGGGACGGCGACGAGACGGTCACCCGCTTCCAGCCGAAACCCGAGCACACCGCCATTCCCGGTTTCGTCTACGGCGGTCTGCTGGCCTCGCTGATCGACTGCCACGGCACCGGCACCGCCGCCGCTGCGATGTACCGCGCCGAGAACCGGCCACTGGACAGCCTGCCGGCCTTCCGCTTCGTCACCGGGACGCTGCGCGTCAGCTACCTGAAACCGACGCCGCTCGGGCCAGAGCTGGAAATCCGCGGCCGGGTCAAGGAAATCAAGGGGCGCAAGGTGCTCGTCGAAGCCACCGTTCATGTCAACGGCGTCATCACCGCCGAGGGCGAGGTGGTCGCGCTGCAAATGCCGGACGACTTCGTCGCCGGCAAACCCTGACGTTAAAAACCATACCATCACAATGGAGACAAACACACATGGCCTATCTGAGCTGGAACGACGATTTGACTATCGGCATCGAAGTCATCGACAGGCAGCACAAACGCATCGTCGATTACATCAACGAACTTCACGATGCTGTAAGCATACCAGGGGCCAGTGAAACCCAGCGCCGGGTCGCCGCCGTTTTGAACGACGCCATCGACTACACGGAATCGCATTTTTCATTCGAGGAAGCGATGCTGGAGGAGGTGAATTACGAATTTCTGCACGCGCACAAAAAAATCCACGAGGCATTCGTGCACAAAATGCAGAAATATCAGGAGCGCATCGGGCGCGGCGAAAATATCGCGGCGGAGTTGAATGACACCCTGAAGCTCTGGCTCATCAGGCATATCAAGGGCGAAGACAGGGCTTACCGCGAATGGTTCAGCCAAGCCGGGAAGGATGACGGCGTCGATCTGGGACAATTTCAGCAGCGGCTGAAAAGCGAGAAAAAAAGCTGGTTCACGCGCCTTTTCCCTGGGTAGCTGCATACCTGTCGCATCCCGGCTTCCGGCTGCGTCATTCCATTTTCAAATCAGCCGAGGACGCGAAGGCGAAGCGCAGACAGTACGGTTGTACGGCAAGCGAAGCCGACAAAGTCATCGGTTGATTTGGAAAT
>WQUQ01000114.1 GCA_009782025.1 Desulfobulbus sp.
TGGTGCCCAGGAAGGGACTCGAACCCCCACGTATTGCTACGCCAGAACCTAAATCTGGTGCGTCTACCAATTTCGCCACCTGGGCGGGCGGCGGGGATTTTAGCATCGTCCCGGCTATACTGCCGGCCCCATGCCCGTCGACCATTACGAAAATTTCCCTGTCGCTTCGCTACTGGTGCCGGCCCGGTTGCGTCGGCCGATCGAGGCGATCTACCGTTTTGCGCGCAGCGCCGATGATATTGCCGACGAGGGCGACGCCTCATCCGAAGAGCGCTTGGCGAACCTGGCCGCTTATCAAGCCGAACTAGGGCGCATCGCCAACAGCGAACCGGCTACGATGCCGCTGTTCCATGCGTTGGCCGGGGCGATTCGAGAGTACGCCCTGCCCCTCCAGCCCTTCCACGATCTGCTCGACGCTTTTGCCCAGGACGTGGTCAAGAAGCGCTACGCCGATTATCTGGATCTGCTCGATTACTGCCGCCGTTCGGCCAACCCGGTCGGCCGTCTGGTGCTGCATCTGTTCGGGCGAACCGGGCCGGAACATCTGGAGCAATCCGACTGCATCTGCACCGCGCTGCAACTCATCAATTTCTGGCAGGACATCGCCATCGACTGGCAAAAAGACCGCGTCTACATTCCGCAGAGCGATCTGGCGCCATACGGGGTCACCGAGGCCGACATCGCCGCTGGCCGCTGCACGCCGGCGTGGACGGCGTTGATGACCTTCCAGATCGACCGCGCCGAGGCGCTGATGCGCCGTGGCTTGCCGCTGGTTCATGCCCTGCCCGGCCGGCTCGGTTGGGAAATTCGCCTGACCGTGCGGGGGGGGCTACGCATTCTCGAACGCATCCGCCATGTGCGCGGCGATGTTTTTCGCCGCCGGCCGACGCTTGGCGCGTGGGATTGGCTGGTCGTCGCCGGCCGCTCGCTTAGAATGTAGCCTCATGAATCCCGATCAATATTGCCAGGAGAAGTGCGCCGCCAGCGGCTCCTCCTTCTATTACAGTTTCCTGTTCCTGCCGCCCGAGCGGCGGCGGGCGATCATGGCGCTGTACGCCTTCTGCCGCGAGGTGGACGATGTCGTCGACGAATGCCACGACCCGGCCATCGCCTCAAGCAAGCTCGCCTGGTGGCGGCAGGAAATCGACCGGGTCGCCGCCGGCCAGCCGCAGCATCCGGTCGGTCAGGCGCTGCAAGCCGCCGGTCGGCAATTCAGCCTGCCGACCGAACAGTTGCTGGAAATTGTCGATGGCATGGAGATGGACTTGCAGCAGTCGCGCTACCTCGATTTCAAGGGGCTGTCGCTGTACTGCTACCGCGTCGCCAGCGTGGTCGGCCTGCTGGCTGCCGAAATTTTCGGCTACCAGGATCGGCGCACGCAGAAATACGCGCATGATCTGGGCATGGCCTTTCAACTGACCAACATCATCCGCGACATCGGCGAGGACGCGCGGCGCGGACGCATCTACATCCCGATGGACGAGTTGAAGCAATTCAACGTGCCGGCCGCCGACATTCTCAACGGGAAGTATTCGGACAATTTCACCGCGCTGATGCGCTTCCAGCACGACCGGGCGCAGCAGTATTACACCCAGGCTTTCGCCGAACTGCCGGCCGGCGACCGCAAGAACCAGCGGCCCGGCCTCATCATGGCGGCGATTTACCGCACCCTGCTCGACGAGATCCGCGCCGAGAATTTTCAGGTGCTGCACCAGCGCATCACACTGACCCCGGTGCGCAAATTGTGGCTGGCGGCCAGGACCTGGGTTCGGGGGTGAACGGCCTGCGCGTCGCCGTCATCGGCGGCGGCTGGGCCGGCATCGCCGCCGCCGTCGAACTGACCGCCGCCGGCGCCGCCGTTACCCTGTTCGAGGCTGGCCGCGCGCTCGGCGGCCGCGCCCGCGCCGTCGACATCGCCGGCCGCCGCCTCGACAACGGCCAGCACATCCTGCTCGGCGCTTACCGCGACACGCTGGCGCTGCTGCGCCAAGTTGGCGCCGATCCCGACCGGCTGCTCGCCCGCTATCCGCTACAGGTCGTCGATAACGCCGGCTTTCGCCTCGCCCTGCCCTGCTTACCCGCGCCGCTCAACCTCGCCTGGGGGTTGCTCGCCGCGCGCGGCGTCGGCTGGCGGGAAAAGCTGCGGGCTGCAAGGTGGATGCAAGACTTGAAACGCCAAGGCTTTCGCCTCCCCAGTGATGGCAGCGTCGCCGAATGGCTAGCCGCCGCCGGCCAGACCGGCGACCTGTGCCGCCGCCTGTGGGAGCCGCTCTGCCTGGCGGCCCTGAACACGCCAGCCGGGGAAGCCTCCGCCCAACTATTCGCCAACGTGCTGCGCGACAGCCTGGGCAGCGCCCGCCGCGCCGACACCGACCTGCTGTTGCCGCGCTGCGATTTCGGCCACCTGCTGGCCGAACCGGCCGGCGACTGGCTGCTCGCCCACGGCGCGACCTTGCGCTGCCGCACCCGCATCCGCGCCCTGCACGCCGGCCCCGACGCGATCATTATCGACGGCGCTCCCTACGCTGCCGCCATCCTCGCCACCGCACCGCAACACGCTGGCCGCCTGTGGCCAGCCCTGGCCGAACCTCTCGACTACCAGCCCATCGCCACCGTCTACCTGCAATACCCGCCGCCGACCCGCCTGCCCTTCCCGCTACTGAGCCTCTCCGGGCCTCTTGGGCAATGGGTGGTCGACCGCGGCGACGGCCTCTTCGCCTGCGTCCTGAGCGGCCACGGCGCCTGGGAGGAAATCGACGACGCCACCCTGGCGCAACGGCTGGCCAAAGAGCTTGGCTTGGCCATCCAGCCCAACTGGCAACAGGTCATCCGCGAAAAACGGGCGACCTTCAGCGCCCGCCCCAACCTGCCGCGCCCGCCGGCAACGCTGGCGCCGCACCTCTTTCTTGCCGGCGACTACACCTGGGCCGATTACCCGGCCACCCTCGAAGGCGCCGTCCGCAGCGGCCGACGAGCCGCCCGTCTGGCGCTGGGTGGCGGATGACTCATCCTTGCACACCATCTCCATGAGAGATACGATGTATCTCATAAAACACAAGGAGATGGTCATGGCTGCCACGACAATGGTTCACATTCGCCTGGATGAACAGGTCAAAACGCAAGCCACGGAAACGCTGGCCGCAATGGGGCTTTCCGTATCGGATGCCGTGCGCGTATTCCTGATGCGCGTCATCGCCGAGCAACAACTGCCGTTCGCCCTCAAAGTGCCCAATACCGAAACGCGCGCCGCCATGGCCGAGGCCGACGCGATTGCCAAGAAGCGCAAGGCGCGCTTTGCCACCGCCGCCGAGCTATTCGATGATCTCGAAAGCGGCGAGTAAACGCGCCACCCTGCCCAGGGCCGCCGCGCCCTACCCTGCCTCCCCTATCCCGCCATGAACCCTGCTCCCCTCCCCACCGCCGACCAGATCCGCGACACGCTGCGCAGCGTGATCGACCCGGAAATCGGCATCAATATCGTCGACCTCGGGCTGGTCTACGACATCCGAATCAGCCCCGAGATGATCGCCATCGACCTGACCATGACCTCGCCCGCCTGCCCGCTGAGCGATCTGGTTCTCGCCGATGTCGGCTCGGCGCTGGCCGCCGCCTGGCCCGACACGCCGGTCAACACCGCGCTGGTCTGGAACCCGCCGTGGGAACCGAGAATGATGAGCGACCAGGCGCGCCAGGCGCTGGGTTGGTGAACTACACCACATGAAAAAGCGCGTTGTATTCGTTGATGTTGATGACACATTGGTTCGCTCTGTCGGCGCCAAGCGCATTCCCATGCCCTCAGTGATAGCCCGTGTTCGTGGGTTGTATCAGCAGGGTGTGGCGCTTTACCTGTGGAGTTCAGGTGGCGCGGAGTATGCCCGTGCATCAGCCGTTGAACTTGGGATTGAGAGTTGTTTTATCGCCTTTTTACCAAAGCCCGACGCTTATCTGGATGACCAGCCTGTCCATGAATGGCGTTACTGCCGGCATGTGCTTCCGGTAAATGCCAATGACGCCTGACAATCCATTCAACCCGGACGCGCCAAAACGCGCCGATCAATTCAATCAATGAACAACCGCGAACTGCCGCCCGTCTGGCGTCTGCCCCTGTTGCTGCTGGGCATGCTCAGCCTGTTGACCGGCGTTTTCGGCGGCCTCGCCCGTCTTGGCGTGGCCGCCCCGGAATTCGGCCAACTTCGCGCCGGCAGCCACGGGGCGTTGATGATTGCCGCCTTCTTCGGCACCGTCATCAGCCTTGAACGGGCCGTTGCCTTGCATCGCCTGTGGCCCTACCTGGCGCCGCTGGCCGCCGGCCTCGGCGGCTTGGCCATTCTCACCGGCGGACCGTGGTGGCTGCCGCCGGCTCTGTTCAGCGCCGCTAGCGGACTGTTCGTCGTCGCCAGCCTCGGCGTCTATCGCCAGTTGCCGGCCTTGTTCACGCTGACCCTGCTGCTCGGCGCGCTGGCCTGGCTGGCCGGCAATCTGCTGTGGCTGGCCGGAGGCGATCTCGGCGCTGCCGTCTTGCCGTGGATGAGTTTTCTGGTGCTGACCATTGCCGGCGAGCGTCTGGAATTGACCCGTTTTCTGCCGCCGCAACCGCTCGGGCCGGTACTGTTCCGCTGCCTGCTGATCGTTGCCGTCGCCGCGCTGGCGCTGTTGCCGTTGTGGCCGGAAAGCGGCAGCCGCCTGCTCGCCGCCGCCTTTCTGGCCCTGGCCGCGTGGCTGCTGCGCTACGACATCGCCCGCCGCACCGTGCGCCAGAACGGCTTGACGCGCTTCGTCGCCGTCTGCCTGCTGGCCGGCTACGCCTGGCTGGCCGTCGGCGGTCTGCTCGGCCTCGGCGGCGCTTTTCTGCCCGGCCATGCCGGACGCGACGCGGCCTTGCACGCCATCTTTCTCGGCTTCGTTTTTTCGATGGTCATCGGCCATGCGCCGATCATTTTTCCGGCGGTGATGCGGGTGCGCATCCCTTACCACCCCTTTTTCTACCTGCCGCTGGCCGCCCTGCATTTGACGCTGGCCGTGCGTCTGGCCGGCGGTTTCGGCGCGGGTCTCGGCTGGCAGCAGACCGGCGCGGCGCTGAACGCCGTCAGTCTGGCGCTGTTCATCCTGACCCTGCTGGTCAGCGTCGGCCGTGGCGCGCTCGCCAAGGAGACCCCGCCATGAAACGTTCCGCCGCCCTGCGTCAGTTGTCGCGCGAGCACCACACGGCGCTCAGCCTGGCCCTGCGCATCGCCAAGGCCGCCGGGCAAGAGGCGCAAAATGCACTGCTGGCGGATATTCCGGCGTTGTTTCGCAACGAACTGGAGCCGCATTTTCAGGTCGAGGAACACATGCTGCTGCCGCCCCTGGCGCAGTTGGGCGAAACGGCGCTGGTCGAGCGAACGCTGGCCGAACATGCGCAACTGCGAGCGCTGGCGGCGGCCATCGAGGCCGGCGAGGTCAGCGCGCTGACGCCGTTCGGCGCTCTGCTGCAAACCCACGTCCGCTTCGAGGAACGCGAATTGTTCGCCGTTGCCGAAGAACGGCTGTACGCAAGCTATTCACCCGGCAATTAAGTGTTGTCATTCTGCGCGGAGCGAAGCGCAGTCGCAGAATCCACAAGCCGCATGGATGCTGCGACGTAGCGCAATGACGCAGCGGGAGTGTTCAATGCTTAATTGCCGGGTCAATAAGGTTTCACCACCCGCCGCCGCCGCCGCCGCCGCCTCCGCCGCCCGAACCGCCGCCGCCCGAGGAAAAACCGGAGGACGCGGACGAGGCCGGAACGGCGCTCGACAAGGCGCTGGAAGCGCTGGCCACGG
>WQUQ01000115.1 GCA_009782025.1 Desulfobulbus sp.
CCTTGAACTCCGGCGAGTGGTTCCGCCGCTTCCTTCTCGTCATGCTCTTGCTCCTTTCAGGGCCAACACGCGACCGTTCGTTGAGCAAGGCTATCACTTAGCACCATGTCCGAATTTCCGGGGCCGGCTCTCAAGGGAATGGTCGTACTGGCTGGCTATCCAAGCGACCTCTACGACCGCATCCTAAATGGTTGGAAGCGTGTGGAGCGCGACCACTACGCAGCAGGAAGTCTCAAGCGCCGTACCGAGGTTCTATGGCTTTCGCCGAGCGCATTTCTGTAATTCTGTTTCGCCGTGTGAAAATCACGGCTCATCAATTTATCGCATCAATCGACCGAAATTTATCGCGCCGCGCTTCACTGTCGCCCAAAAAAGTCAAGCCCCTGCGTGGTTTGCACGAGGGGCTTGACTGAGGCCATTACAGGCCAATTTTCAGACCACGATCGCCTTTTGCAGAACGCTGGTCACGGCCCAGGTCTTGGTCCGCGACAGCGGACGGGTCTCGATGATCTCGACGAGATCACCGGCCTTTGCCGTGTTGCCGTCGTTGTGGGCGTGATATTTCTTGGAACGCACCATCACCTTGCCGTACATCGGGTGCTTGACCTTGCGTTCGACGAGCACGGTGACCGTCTTGTCCATCTTGTCGCTGACCACGCGGCCGATCAGCGTGCGTTTGATGCTGCTGGTGGTTTCGCTCATTGCTGCACCGCCTTTTCACGGATAAGCGTGCGGACGCGAGCGATGTCGCGGCGCACCTTGGACATTTGGCTGGTATTGGACAGCTGCTGGGTGGCAAGCTGCATACGCAGGCCGAACTGGGCCTTCAGGAGGTCCAGCAATTCCTTGTTGAGCTCGTCCACGCTCTTGGTTCTCAATTCACTAGCTTTCATGATTACCCCAGATGACGTGTCACGAAGGTGGTGGCAATTGGCAGCTTGGCGGCGGCGAGCGCGAACGCTTCACGGGCCAGCGCCTCGTTGACGCCATCCATCTCATAGAGCACCTTGCCCGGCTGGATTTCCGCAACCCAGTATTCCGGATTGCCCTTGCCGTTACCCATACGAACTTCGGCCGGCTTCTTGGAAATCGGCTTGTCCGGGAAGATGCGGATCCAGATGCGGCCGCCCCGCTTGATGTGACGGGTCATCGCCCGCCGGGCGGCCTCGATCTGGCGGGCCGTCAGACGACCGCGACCGGTCGCCTTGAGGCCCCACTCGCCGAACGACACCTTGGTGCCGCGAGTAGCCAGACCTTCGTTGCGTCCCTTTTGCTCCTTGCGGAACTTGCGACGATTTGGTTGCAACATGTTAAGCACCTGCCTTTCTGACACGCTTGGCCGGCGCGTCGGCGCCATCGGCCTTCTTGACCGTGGTGCGGGTGCGCGGCCTGTCGTTATGGCCTTCCGGCTTGGCTGGAGCGCGGCGCGGACGACGCTCGTCGGCCGGCGGCTCGACGACTTCCGGCTGCTCGTTGCGATCGAGCAGGTCGCCCTTGTAGACCCAGACCTTGATGCCGATGATGCCGTAGGTGGTCAGCGCTTCCGAGGTCGCGTAGTCGATGTCGGCGCGCAGGGTGTGCAGCGGCACACGGCCTTCGCGATACCACTCGCTACGGGCGATTTCGGCACCGTTCAGACGGCCGGCGCTCATCACCTTGATGCCCTGGGCGCCCAGGCGCATGGCGTTCTGCATGGCGCGCTTCATGGCGCGGCGGAACATGATGCGCTTTTCCAGTTGCTGTGCAATGGAATCGGCGATCAACTGGGCGTCGATTTCCGGTTTGCGGATTTCTTCGATCGACACATGGACGGGCACGCCCATGATGCGCTGAAGATCCGTGCGCAGTTGTTCGATGTCCTCGCCCTTCTTGCCGATGACCACGCCCGGACGGGCGGAGAACACGGTGACGCGGGCATTCTTGGCCGGACGCTCGATCAGCACGCGGCCGACGGAAGCGTGCGCCAGCTTGCGCTTCAGATACTCACGAACCTTGACGTCTTCCTGGAGCATGCCGGAGAAGTCCTTGCTGTTGGCGTACCAGCGGGAATTCCAGTTTTTGGTGACGGCCAGACGAAAGCCGGTCGGATGAATTTTCTGTCCCATGGCTTTTCCTTAGTCCCCAACGGTCAGATAGATGTGGCAGGTCGGCTTCACGATCCGGTTGCCACGACCCTTGGCGCGGGCGGTGAAGCGCTTGAGCACCATGCCTTTTTCAACGTAAATGGTCGTTACCGCCAGTTCGTCGATATCGGCGCCGTCGTTGTGCTCGGCGTTGGCGATGGCCGACTCCAGCACTTTCTTGACGATGCCGGCCCCTTTTTTCGGGGAGAAAGCCAGGATGTCCAGAGCCTGACCCACCGGCTTGCCGCGCACCAGATCCGCCACCAGGCGGCCCTTCTGCGCAGAGAGGCGAACGCCTCGCAGACTTGCACGAGTTTCCATGTCAGCTCCTTACTTCTTGGCCTTCTTGCCGGCGGTGTGACCCTTGAACGTCCGGGTCAGCGAAAACTCGCCGAGCTTGTGACCGACCATGTTCTCGGTGACGAACACCGGAATATGCTGTTTGCCATTGTGCACCGCGATCGTCAGGCCGATGAACTCGGGGAGGATCGTCGAGCGACGCGACCAGGTCTTGATCGGGCGCTTGTCGTTGGTGGCGCGAACCGCCTCGACCTTGTCGATCAGGTACGCATCGACAAACGGGCCTTTTTTGAGAGAACGTCCCATTTCCTACCCCTTAACGCTTGTGACGGCGCTGAACGATCATGCCGTTCGTGCGCTTGTTGCTGCGGGTGCGGTAACCCTTGGTCGGCTGACCCCACGGGTTGACCGGCACGCGGCCTTCACCCGTCTTGCCTTCGCCGCCACCGTGCGGGTGGTCGATCGGGTTCATCGCGGTACCGCGGACGGTCGGGCGAATGCCACGCCAACGCTGGGCGCCGGCCTTGCCGATCTTGCGCAAGTTGTTTTCTTCGTTGCCGACCTCGCCGATGGTGGCGCGGCATTCGACATGCACGCGGCGAACCTCGCCGGAGCGTAGCCGAATCTGGGCGTAAGTCCCTTCACGCGCCAGCAACTGGGCCGAGGCGCCCGCCGAGCGCGCCAACTGGGCGCCCTTGCCGGGCAGCATCTCGATGCAGCAGATGGTGGTGCCGACCGGAATATTGCGGATCGGCAGCGCGTTGCCCGGCTTGATCGGGGCTTCCGCCCCGCTCATCAACTGCTGGCCGACGGCCATGCCCTTGTTGGCGATGACGTAGCGCCGCTCGCCGTCGGCATAGCAGACCAGGGCGATGTTGGCGGTGCGGTTCGGGTCGTATTCCAGACGCTCGACCTTGGCCGGGATGCCGTCTTTGTTGCGCTTGAAATCGATGACGCGATACGACTGCTTGTGACCGCCGCCCTGATGCCGCACGGTAATACGGCCATTGTTGTTGCGCCCGGCATTGCCGGACTTGGCTTCGACCAGCGGGGCAAAGGGTTTGCCCTTGTGCAGGTCGGCATTGACGACCTGGACGACGCCGCGACGACCCGGGGAAGTCGGTTTGACTTTGACGAGTGCCATCAGGCATTCCCCCCTTCAACGAAATTGATTTCCTGGCCGGCCTTGAGGCTGACGAAAGCCTTCTTCCAGCCCTTGCGGCGACCGGTCGCGCCTTTGAAGCGCTTGACCTTGCCCTTGACGTTGGCGACCTGCACGCCCTCGACCTCGACCTTGAACAGCAACTCGACCGCCGCCTTGATTTCCGGCTTGGTGGCGTCGGAAGCCACGCGGAACACGACCTGCTCGTTCTTCTCAGCGACGAAGGTGGCCTTCTCGGAGATTTGCGGCGCCAGCAGCACCTGCATCAGACGTTCCTGGTTCATCCCCACATCTCCTCGAACTTGGCCACGGCGTTCCGGGTGATCAGCACCTTGGCGAAGCGGACCAGCGAAACCGGATCGGCCTCCTGGGCTTCGAGCACCAGAACATTGGGCAGGTTGCGCGACGACAGATAGAGGTTTTCGCTCAATTCGTCGGTGATAACCAGAAGATTGCCCTCAAGACCCATGCCCTTCAGCTTCTGGGAGAAGAGCTTGGTCTTGGGCGCATCGACCGCGATGTCGTCGACGACGAGCAGACGATCCTGGCGGGCCAACTCGGAGAGAATCGCGGCCATGCCGGCGCGGAACATCTTCTTGTTAACCTTCTGGCTGTAATTTTGCTCGGGCGAATTCGGGAAGATGCGACCGCCCCCGCGCCACAGCGGGCTGCCGTTGCTACCGGAACGGGCGCGGCCCGTACCCTTCTGACGCCACGGCTTGGTGGTGGTATGGCGGACTTCGGAGCGATCCTTCTGCTTGCTGTCACCGGAACGCGCATTCGCCTGATAGGCGACGACGATCTGGTGCACCAGCGCTTCGTTGAAATCGCGACCGAACAGCACGTCGGAAGCTTGCAGCTTGGCCGCTTCCTGACCTTGTTCGTTGATGACCTTCAGTTCCATGTCGCCCCCTCAACCCTTGACCGCCGGACGCACGATCACGTCGGCGCCCTTGGCGCCCGGAACGGCGCCTTTAATCAGCAGCAATTGGCGCTCGGCATCGACGCGAACGACCGTCAGGCCCTGCATCGTGGTCTGCGCATCGCCGAGGTGACCGGCCATCCGCTTGCCAGGGAAAACACGGCCCGGATCCTGCGCCATGCCGATGGAACCCGGCGCGCGATGCGAGATCGAGTTGCCGTGCGAAGCGCGGTTGGAGGAAAAATTGTGGCGCTTGATGCCGCCCTGGAAACCCTTGCCGATCGACCTGCCGCTGACATCCACCTTCTGCCCTGCGGCAAAAATGGTGGCCGCGACCTGATCGCCCGCCTTGAACGAGGCGAGTTGCTCGGCGTCAACCTGGAATTCCTTGAGGACATGCCCCGCTTCCACGCCCGCCTTGGCGAGATGACCCGCCTCGGGCCTGGAGACGCGCGAGGCGCGGCGCTTGCCGAAAGCGATCTGGACGGCTGCGTAGCCATCGACCTCCGGCGTTTTGACTTGGGTCACGCGGTTGTTCGACACGTCAAGCACCGTAACCGGAATGGACGCGCCATCCTCGGCAAAGATGCGAGTCATGCCGACCTTGCGACCAACAAGGCCTAGACTCATGGTTATTCTCCTCATCGCCGGCTGCGATTGGCCGGTCGATGTAACTCAACAAACGGGCAGCCGTTGACGACCACCCCCGAAAAACTTTGGATTATATCCGCAACGACTCTCTTACTGCAACTTGATTTCGACATCGACGCCCGCCGGCAGATCCAGCTTCATCAGGGCATCGACGGTCTTGTCGGTCGGATCGACGATATCCATCAGACGCAGGTGCGTGCGGATTTCGAGCTGATCGCGGGAAGCCTTGTTGACGTGCGGCGAACGCAGGATGTCGAAACGCTGCTTCCTTGTCGGCAGCGGGACGGGGCCACAAACGACGGCGCCGGTGCGCTTGGCGGTCTCGACGATTTCCTGGGCGGATTGATCGATCAGGCGATAGTCGAAGGCCTTCAGGCGGATACGGATCTTTTGACTTTGCATTTTCTGGCTTCCAAAGAACGATTAAAGAACGAAAACCGGGGGCGGCAGCCCCCGGTTTGTGCTGAAACAGCGTTTACTCGACGATCTTGGCGACAACACCGGCGCCGACGGTGCGACCGCCTTCGCGGATGGCGAAGCGCAGACCTTCTTCCATGGCGATCGGGGCGATCAGCTTGACCGTCATCGCCACGTTGTCGC